>JAVZCX010000022.1:0-11795 GCA_038874185.1 Candidatus Micrarchaeia archaeon | reverse complement strand
AGTTGCAGGATTGGTAGCAGCATTCACTCCAATATTGATTGGAGTTGCATTATATCCGTTCCTTGGAATTGTTTCAGGAATAATATTATTCAGCTTGCTGATATACAAAGATACTGGAAGTATTGAAGTATAAAAGGTGTTAGTATGAAATTTAAAATAACTGAACTTGCAGGATTTAATAAAATTTTATTTTTGCTATTAGTGATTACTCCTTTCATCTTTTCAATTTCTCAGCTGGGAGAGAAATGTCAATTCAGTAGGGATTGTGCTGAGGGCTACTGCATAGATGAGACATGCAAGATTCCAGGGGTTTTAGAAAAATACTATACTGCAGGAGAATGCAATTCGACAATAGACTGCACTAACGGGTTTTGCTACCAAAACCAATGCATAATACCTGCGAAGGATTCTTCAGTCACTCCTTTGGCATCAGGGCTTTCCAACAGCTGCGCAGGTATAATTGAAAATTGCACTGGAATAATATGTATTTTCTGCAATGCAACTTGGATAATTCTTTTATTAGCTGCAGCTATGGCTGCCTTCATAGCAAGATCAAAAGGAAGAATAACTCCAATTATATTAATTGCAGTACCTGTTCTCTCTGGAATAATATTTTTCCCATTCATAGGAGCAATAATAGCATTGCTTGAATTAGCGTTGCTTGCATTTGTTAAGCCGGCTGCAATTAGAACTGGAATACATGATATGCTTCAGATAATAAAGAAGCAACCAGTCCAAGAAAGAAAGGAAGAACAAAAAGATAAAGAAAAGCCAAAAGAAGGAGAAGGAATGGAGCAGCTTCCTTTTGATTAATTTTTGTTTTTTTATTTTTTACTTTTTTTCTTATATTCCTAATGTCTTTATACACATGCTAAGTGATAGCAATTTAAATTTAATTTCCTTATATTAATTGCTGTTTTAGATATTAGAATTAGTCATATTAAAGAGGTAAGATAATATGGATCCAGTTTCAGAAAAATGGCAAAAAGAATGGAATGAAGAAAAGATATTTCATGCATTAAGGTCTGACAAGCCTAAGTTTTATCTTGTGTTCGCTTATCCAACTGTTTCTGGAACTTTGCATATAGGCCATGCAAGAAGCTATTCAATTCCAGATATAATTGCAAGATATAAAAGAATGAAAGGATACAATGTTTTCTTTCCATTAGGTTTTCATGCAACTGGGGTGGATTGTGCAAAAATATATGAAGAATGCAAGGCTGATTACAAAAAAGGAGCAAAGAAATATGGAATTGAAGAGGAAGCTGCAAAGAAATTCACCTCACCATTGGATGTTGACAAGTATCTTGAAAAAAGAATCATAGCTGCATTCAAGAGGCTTGGCTTAAGCATCGATGAGAGTACAGCAACATCCACTATAGATCCACATTACAATAAGTTTATACAATGGCAATACAGAAGATTAAATTCTCTTGGTCTTTTAAAGCAAGGAGATTACGTTCTTCCTTATTGCAATGAGTGCCAGCAAGTAATTAGCATTGATGCTGCACAGGCAGAGATTGCAGAGGGAGAGGACGCAGAGGTAAAGGAATATGAAGTAATCAAGTTCAAGGATGAGAAAGGAACAGTATATCCAATTGCAACATTAAGACCTGAAACTATCTTTGGTGTTACAAATCTTTGGGTAAATCCAGATTCTTACTATGTAGAGGCAAAGGTCGATAATGAAACATGGATAATTTCTGAATATGCTGTTGAAAAATTTGTGAACCTAGGAAAGAAAATAGAGATTAAAAGAAAGATCAAGGGAGAAGAGTTTAAGGACATATTTGTAATAAATCCTGCAAATGGAAAGAGCGTAAAGATAATACCTGCAACATTTGTCGACTCATCTGAAGCAACAGGAGTTGTAATGAGCGTTCCTGCGCATGATCCATATGACTACATGCATTACAAAGAAGCAACAAACGCTGACGATTCCACAATTCCTTTTGTTGTGGAGATGCATCTTGATGGAATTCCAAGTGCAGTTATATTAAAGAAACATAATGGAGATGCTGAGGCAGCTGTAAAAGAGCTTTATAAGCTTGAATATAGGGGAACGATAAGGAAGGACATTCCAGTAATTGGAGGGATGCCGACTGCAAAGGCAAAGGATGCGATTATATTCTATCTTTCTGAAAAAGGCGTCACAGATAAGATATATGAATTTACAGTGAAGCAGGTTAAGGATAGATTTGGCCATCCGGTAGTAATAAAGAAAATATCTGGCCAATGGTTTGTAAATTATGCTAACAAGCAATGGAAGGAATTGGCAAAAGAATGCATAGATCAGATGAATACCTATCCTCCAGAATATAAGAAGGAACTTCCATCTATAATAGACTGGTTGAGAGAGAGACCTCTTATTAGAAAAAGAGGGCTTGGAACAGAATTCCCATTCGCCAAGGGTTGGATGATTGAGGCACTTTCCGATTCAACCATTTACATGGCATTTTATGTGGTTTCAAGAGCAATAAATACTGGGAAGCTTAAAGTTGATGAAATAGATGATGCTTTCTTTGATTACATCTATCTTGGGAAAGAAGGAAATCTTAAGTGCAACAAAGAGGTAGCGGAAGAAATCAGGAAAGATTTTGAGTACTTCTATCCTCTTGATCTGAATTTCGGAGGAAAAGAGCACAAGACAGTCCATTTCCCATTCTTTATATTTCATCATGCTGCAATATTTGAAAGAAGATTCTGGCCGAAAGGAGTATTTGTTAACTGGCATCTTATTGTTGAAGGAGAAAAAATGTCAAAGAGCAAGGGCAATGTTGTATTCTGGGATGATGCGATAGACAAATATGGGCCGGATGCAATAAGATTCTATATGGCGCATGGAACAAACCAATGGAATGACTTTGACTGGAAGAGTGCTGAAATGGATAGATATTATGCACATCTTGAAAATCTTAAGAAATTATTTGATGACTTGATAGATTCAGCAGACAATGGCAAAAGCAATGCTGAAATAAACAAGTGGGGAGAAACAATATTTGCAAAGAGACTTAAGATGATTGAAGCAGAGCTTGAAAGGTATGAGATTAGAAATGCAGCTTCAATTGCATTCTTTGAGATAAAGAATGATATTCAATGGCTAAAGTCAAGAGGAGGAAATGTCAGCAAGGACCTGCTTGGAAATTGGCTTAAGATCCTTTCTCCATTCATCCCACATACAGCGGAGGAGTATTGGCATAAGCTTGGAAACAATACTCTTATAAGTTTAGAAAAATGGCCAGTAGTGGAAGAGCTCGATCAATCCATACTTAAGGCAGAGGAAGAAATAAGAACTATAGTGGATGATTTGAATAATTTAACTAGGATTATGAAGGAGAAGAAAACAAAATTGTATGTCTATAGCATGCCTAATGAAGTTCAATACATCAAAAATGCAGCTGAATTCATAAAAGACAGATTTAACTTTGATAGTGTTGCAGTTTATTCTGTTGCAGATAAAGAAAAATATGATCCTTTGAACAAGGCAAGCAAAGCAAAGCCAGGAAAGCCTGCAATATATCTTGAATGATTAATTGCATATTTTCAATTTCTTCTTTTTGCGATTATTGTTCTGTCTTTTATTTTCTTTATCTCATAAACGTTTCCTCTAGGGTCAACTAGTTGCGCTTTTCCATTTATGTTGAATTCTTCATACCAGTCGTTTTCAGAAATAGCAAGCTCTATATAATTTCCTTCATAGACGCTGAATCCTAGCTTTAGTGCATCTTCTTTTCGCAATTCTATAGATGCGATAATTCCTTTAATTGAATCATTTCCTATATCTAACCACTCTCTTGCTGCTAATGTATTTGTGATATTTGCATAATGTGATACATAAGTAGGTTCTTTTCCTATAAGGCTTAATTCAGAAATGACAAAATAATGCTCAGCTCTTTTATCTAAGAACCATTGATTAATTTCACTTATTTTGTCTTTTATCTCTTCAAGTTCTTCGTCAAAAACAACTCTTGGTGTTTCAATATATACAGGTGATAATTGGTTGATTTCTTTGTATTTTTTAATTGCGAATTCCCAATCATATATTTTTCCATTTTTCCCATTGCTATAATCAATATCAGTATAGTGAATGAATATATTAGATTTAAATCTTAATGGCTCCAATATAATAGATTTAATATTGTGCTGGTTAGATTTATGTTTAGGTTGATATTCATCTAAAAAAGATGAGTCATCATTAATAGGTTCAATTAGATATATCTTATCATTTTTTCTTAAACCTTTTATTTTAATTACACACTTGCCGATTCCTGTGTTTGTTTCTTTACCATCTTTATAAATTCTGTAAATTTTTATTGCCTTTCCAATAGACGATGTTCTTATAAAATCATTTACAGACAAAGGTTGATTAAGATATACAACCGCTCCATCTCTCTTTACTTCTAAGACTTTCCCTATTTCCTTTCCTCTAAAAATTTGTGATTTTGGATTGATTAATTTATTTTTAGCCTCATTGAAAAGATATCCAGTTGTAAAACCTCTGTTGCTTTCTAAATTATCTAAATTGATATCCTTTCCATCTATCGCAGCTCTAAAAGTAGAAACAACTTTACCTATATAGTTAGCGTCTTTCAGCCTACCTTCTATCTTTATCGATTCAATACCTAAATCCTTAATTTTATCAATATGATTAATAAGATTAAGATCTTTAGTGCTTGTTAAGTATCCTTTCTTTATTTCTTTTCCATTAACTAAGAGCTTCCATGGAAACCTACACATCTGAGAGCATGCACCTCTATTTCCGCTTCTTCCAGTTTGAATATAACTCCATAAGCACTTTCCAGAGTAAGAATAGCATAATGCACCAAATACAAACATTTCAAGTTCTACATTTACATTTTCTTTGATGCGCTTAATCTGATCAAAATTTAATTCTCTTGCAAGGATTATTCTTTTTATCCCTCTTTCCTTTAGCAATTTTGCAGTATTTGAATTATGTACAGACATTTGCGTACTTGCATGGATATCGAAAGAGAAGTTTAATTCTCTTGCTAACCTCACTACTCCCAAATCCTGAACGATTATTGCGTCTGCTTCATTTTCGTCTAAAAATTCCAAGTATTCCTTTACTCCTTTAATTTCTTCTTCAAATATAAGCGTGTTTAAAGCAACATATGCTTTCACATTATTATTATGGCAGTATGAAATAGCTTTTGCAAGTTCCTCTCTTGTGAAGTTCCTTGCTCTAAATCTTGCATTCCAATTCGATCCCATATACACTGCATCAGCTCCTGCTTCTACAGCTGCTTTCAATACAGATGGGCTTCCTGCAGGAGATAGAAGTTCGATCATTTTATCACTTTTTATTTAGATTAATATAATAATATGCTAACATAATTAAAAAGTTGGTATTATGGGGGTTTTCTTTATCGATTTGAATTTTTTATTATTAAAATCAATCAAAAGACGATTTGCATAATGATTTATTAATTTTCTGTACTAAAATTATTCAGACCAATTAAATTCCATATGTAATTGTCGTTTAGGTGATTGCTATGGACAAGGCATTTGCTAAAAGTCAAAAAGAAATCAACAATAAAAAGCCAGCATTCAAAAAATTAAGAATTTTAACAGAACGAATTATAACATCTACTAAAAAAAAGATGGATAGATGTTTTGACATAGCTGTTGAAGCAATGTCAGGATACCCTGTTAAGGAAGAAGAAAAGAAGTTGCCTGAAAGAAGAATGCAAACTAGTTTAAACAAAGAGGTTTTTATAAAAGTCGTTAATAAATTGGAAAATTTATCTGCAGATAAATGGGTCAGATATACAAAAGAAACTTCTAGAGTTCACATAGAAGGTTTTTCTGCATCAATGGATGATTTCAAAATAATACTTGAAAAACGTGTTGTTAAAGATAAAGATAGGTTTCGAAAGACAGATAACTTTTCCGTATTTTATGAAAAGAATATAGTTATAGATTATTGTCTTGAGATAAGGAATGGTAGAATACTATTATTCTCATTCAAGGACAATTCTCTTGAATATGCTTTTAATAAAACAAAAACAAAAGTAGATAGTTTTGAAAATCTTACAAAGGAAGAGAAGGAAAAGATAATTAGTAATAAAAAAGAAGAACTATTGAAAAAATTAGATAATGAAAGTTTCTAAACACATCACTACTATTTTTAGATTCCATTGATCAAACCCCAGCAATTAGAATATTTAGGAGTTTTGCTTTTTTTATAACATTTATAAATTCTAGTAAAGATAATTAAGTTGTTATTCTGTGTCTAATTTGGAAAAAGTTACATTATATAGGATTAGATTTATAGGGTTAGTCATTAAACAGAGACATTAATTTAATAAATTGGAATAAAAACTTATCTCTATGAAAAGGCACAAGTATAGATATCAGTTGAATATGGGGTGTGGCAATGGGACTAAGCAAGAAAGATATAGAAAGAAAGCACCAAAGCCTTAAGAGAAGAATTGCAGAACTGGAGCAGCAGGCGAGACTGGATCCAGCAAAGAAGCATCCAGAGATACATGACGAACTTGCAAAGCTCAAGAAGAAGCTTGAAGAAGGGCAATAAGTATAGATAATACTAAATCAATAATGAATAAGATAAGCGGTGTTATTATGGAACTTAGGCCGATAAGAAAAGAAGACTATCAATTCGTTCTAGAACTAGACAAGCTTATATATCCAACAGATTCCCTAGTCACTCTAGAAGATGTTGGAAGATGGTATAAGTACAATCCAGAGTTTGGAATGGTTTACGAAGAGAATGGAAGCATAGTTGGGATTTCAGTTGTAATCCCACTTAATTCAGAAGGATGGAAGCAGATAACTGAAGGAAAGATTTCCGAATCCGGTATTACTGATGAAATGATTTTCAATCCTCTCAAAGATAAGGAACTTGGAATATACATGTACCATATAGAAAAATTTGAGCATAATGCATTAGCGCCAATAAGAGAGTTTTACAAGACAGTGATACGTGATCTTGCAGTAATAGTGAATAAGTTAAGAAGCAAGCACAAGAAGCTTAAGATACTCGGATTTGCAGGTCTTGCAGTTACAAAAGAGGGAATAATTCTATGCGAAGATAAGCTAGGCTGCAAGGAAAGATCATACATTTGCGACGAGCATGTATTAAAGAAAGAAGGAAAGAAATATGTCGTAAAGGCAGATCAGATGCATTTGAAACAGATAATAGAACCTAAAATAAAAGACGGATACAGCTATATAACAAGATGCAAGATGCTTGTCACATATCCCGGAGAGAAAAGCATAATCTGGGAATATATAAAGCCATGATTAATTATAATTATTTCTTTAATATTTTGTACTTATTTCGATTTTCGCTTTCCTTGTTTTGGCTTGAAAATGTTTCCAACTAATGATCCTGCAACTGCAACAACCGCACCTATTATCACATTTACGACAAGCAGAATAAATAACTGAATTAGAAGCATTGCATCGCTTGGTGTTGGCAGTCCAAGCACGCTTTTTCCAAACAACCTGCCGATAAAGAGTGCAATATAGGCTATGATCACACTCAAGACCATGGCAAGTCCTCCCATTTTTGCAGCATGCTTTAATCCCTTTTGAGAAAACAAATATCCTAATAGGAATAGCAGAGCAAATATTATGAGATTAAATAATGCATTTAACAAGCCCCCTGTGCTCAAAGGAGGCAAGAAACCAAGAAGTATGAGAAACATCTGAAATGCTGTGATAGCTACAATCAGATATATGTATTGTTTCTCATTCCAGAGTTTAAAAGATTCCAAACACATGTATTGATATCTACAATAAAGATTAAAAATATATTCAACTCATTAGAAGCATGCTCAATTGCACAAATTGCAGAAAGCTCATGTTTGCTATTATGATTTTCAGCCTTATATTTATGGGCTGCCTTCAGAAAAATGTACGATTTCCATCTAAAAACGCAATCCCCGAACATGGGAAGCTGCTATGGCCAGTTAATTGCAAACCAGGAATAGACTGCAGCGTATTGTTTCCAGACATTGACAACGACGGGTCCCATCCTTGCGGTGGCGTTGGATACGCCGGCCATAAGGGAACAGATATTGCAATTGGAAATGAAGTAACTGCTGGGTGGCAGGCAATGGACAGGGGAGTGGAAGTCAGAGCTGCTGCGGAAGGAACAGTTCTTTGGGTTTTTGATGGAAAATATGACAGATGCGTCAATTTTGATTCCATTTTTATAGATGATTCAAATCCAGATTGCAAGCCACCAAGTGAAAAGCCTGGCCCGAATGTTTCTTCAGGATATCTTGTCTGTACAGATGCAGGCCATTATTGCAGGAGAGACAATCCCAATGGGACATGCGTTTACTGCTGCAATGGGGGCAATGTGGTTGCTATAAGGCATGAAGATATGGGTGAGATATTTATAACATTATACATGCATCTTAAGAACGGCTCAATCGTTGTTAAGCCTGGCGAGCGGGTGTCTGCAGGGCAAAAGATCGCCGAGGTTGGAAGCTCTGGAAGAACAGGAGGACCGCATCTGCATTTCGAAGTATGGCGCGACTTTAACGAGCCGATCGATCCATGGCCAGCCGACTGCAATTCCGGAGGATTATGGCAATATGAATAATGCATTAGCAATTGGTCGGCAATTGTTACATTAAGTCAATCTTTCTGACAGTTCTGACAGATGTTTTCATTTAGTTCAATTACAATAAGATCATACATAGGAGTGCATTCAATTGGCATTGCACATTTGTTCTCTCTTGTTTGTTGTTACTGTTCTTTATTTGATTTAATCTTCCTTTCAACGATATTTTCTTTAAATCAAAAGCTAGCTTAAATATTAATCTAATGAAAGGGAGCAATCCAAATATGATAAAATTTGAAGTCTAAGGGATTGGCTACATGAAGGAAGGTATTAAAATATTTATATTAATGATTAATCACCTTTTTAATTCATGCAAAGGTAATTACGATGAACATACTGAACAAAAAATTTAATAAGAAACCAGTCTCTTTTCTAGAAGACGAAACCATCCTCTGCTCTTCTCCAGAAGAAATGCTTTCTAATCTGAATTTGAAGCTGGAAACTGGGCTGACCGCAAAGGAAGTTAAGCAGAGGGTTTCTTTTTACGGTAAGAACGAACTTACTAAAAAGAAGAAAAATCCGCTTTTGATAGAATTTCTTTCTGGCTTTGCAAATCCAATGACAATAATACTGCTTATAGCAGGAGCAGTAACAGGGATTCTTGGCGAAATGATCAATACAATAATTATCTACGTGATGGTGCTTTTGAGTGTGATTATGGACTTTGTGCAGAAATACAGAGCTGAGAAGGCTGCCGAATCTCTAAAAAAACGTGTCGCAACCATGGTGGATGTTATAAGAGATGGCAGGAAGGAAGAGATACATGTTGCAGATGTAGTTCCTGGTGATGTGATAATGCTATCTGCAGGAGATATCGTTCCTGCGGATGCAAGAGTGATTTCTGCAAAAGATCTTTTTGTAGATCAGTCAGCCTTAACTGGAGAATCGTTTCCAGTTGAAAAAACCCACAATAAACTGATCAAGAGCCAAATCAGAGACATAACCAAGTGGAGCAACTATCTTTTCATGGGAACTTCCGTAGTTAGTGGAACCGCGATAGCAATGGTGGTAAAGACAGGACAAAACACCCAGTATGGGGAAGTTGTCAAGGAGACGCTGGAAAAAAGACCTGAAACTGAATTCGAGAAGGGTCTCAAGAATTTCGGTATAATGATAACAACAGTCACACTTTTCTTAGTGGTTTTCGTGTTCTTCACTCAGGCAGTCCTGAAGCACAATCTTCTTGAATCAGTACTTTTCGCAATCGCGCTCGCTGTCGGGTTGACACCGGAATTACTTCCAATGATATTGTCGGTCAACCTTTCGAAGGGTGCGATGGCAATGTCAGACAAAGGAGTAATAGTCAAGCGCCTTTCATCTATACAGAACTTTGGAAGTATGGATGTGCTCTGTACAGATAAGACAGGTACGCTAACAGAAAACAGGGTCACGCTTCTCCTTCACGCAGACTTGAATGGAAGGGAAAGCGACAAGGTCTTTTTGTACTCGTTTCTTAACAGTTACTACCAGACTGGAGTACACAGCCCATTGGACAATGCTATACTTTCGCATGAGAAGGCAGACATACAGGGACATAGAAAGGTGGATGAGATTCCATTCGACTTCGCAAGAAGGCGCTCTTCCGTCGTAGTTAAAAAAGGAAGTGAAAAAATTCTCATATCAAAGGGTGCTCCAGAGGATATTTTTAAGATATGTTCACGATACGAATTAGATGGAAAGACGCAGTATATAACCAAGGATATACAAAGAAAAATGAAAAAAATTTATGACAATTATAGCAAGAAAGGATTTCGTGTACTTGCTGTTGCATATTCGAAAGTCCAGGCTGGAAGAACAGCGTTTTCAGTCAAGGATGAAAGGGAGCTTGTTTTTCTAGGGTTTATAGCATTTATAGATCCGCCTAAAAAAACTTCCAAAGAATCCCTCCAGCTTCTTGAAAAGTCTGGAATAACACTCAAGATCCTAACTGGAGACAACGAGCTTGTTACAAAAAGTGTATGCGAGCAGCTGGGTTTTAACGTGACGGGGATATTGACAGGAGAAGAGATTGCTTCAATGTCTGACGATGCGCTCGCAGTCGCGGTTGAGAAATGCAATCTATTCACCCGCATCACACCGGTGCAGAAGGACAGAGTGATAGAGGCGCTCAAGAAGAGAGGTCACGTAGTAGGGTTCCTTGGTGATGGAATAAATGATGCGCCTTCGATGAGAAAGGCAGATGTCAGTATCTCAGTCAACAACGCAGTGGACGTTGCAAAGGAATCTGCAGATATAATTTTGCTAAGAAAGTCTCTGCACGTAATTTTTGATGGAGTAATGGAGGGAAGAAAAACATTTGGAAACACCATGAAGTATATACAAATGGGAATAAGTTCGAATTTTGGCAACATGTTCAGCGCGGCAGGGGCATCAATTTTCCTACCATTTCTTCCCATGCGCCCCATACAGATACTTCTGAACAACTTGCTCTATGATTTTTCAGAGATGACTATTTCTACTGACAATGTCGATGAGGAGTACACAAAGAAACCAAAGAGAATGGACGTTAAATTTATCAATGACTTTATGATTTTCTTCGGACCCTTTAGCTCTATTTTCGATTTTCTGACATTTGGAGTTTTGATATTCGTATTCAACGCATCTGAGTCGCTTTTCCAAACTGCATGGTTTATGGAATCTCTTTGCACCCAGACCCTGATTATATTCATTATAAGAACAAAGAAGCCTTTCTACAAGAGCAGACCATCCCTACTGCTCACATTAAGTTCCCTGCTAGTGGTCGCACTTGCAGTGATGCTGCCTTATACGTTCATCGGGTCGTACTTCCAGTTCACACCGCCACCGATGAGCTTCCTACTGTTCCTAGTAGGCTTTGTGCTAGTATATCTCGGCCTTGTTGAGCTCTTTAAGGCTAGGTTTTATGCAAACCATCCAGAATTCTGAAAATGTAGAGTATCGGTCTTCCTCTATTCAGAAGGAGAGAGTATTTCGAGGAATTCGGGAAGAAAATAGTTGAGCAAGGCTGAAGCAAAGTGCCTGAAGTTTGTATACAAAAAGAAATAAAATAAGATCAAACTATATTTCACGAGTGCTGGAGAGATAATGATATTTGAAATCTAAAGAGAGTGTTTTTATGAACTTAACAAACGCATCTCTGCGAATTGTTTTCTTCCTAGTTCTGCTAGGTTTAGTATTCATCTTGTTCAATGTTATACCC
>JAVZCX010000021.1:0-12271 GCA_038874185.1 Candidatus Micrarchaeia archaeon | reverse complement strand
TGCTTGAATTCTTGCTTCTTAGTTATTTATTATCAATTAATATGAATGAACTTCCTGCATTGTTAGTTAATTTCATTGTTTCATTAGGTTTGTTCTATATTGCACCAGCAGTGGTTCTTGAAGAGAAGAAGCCAGTTCCAGCATTGGTAAGCAGCTTCAACCACATAGCAAGAAGGCCATTGAATTTCATAATGTGGCTTTTGGTTGCATTTATCATGATTTACGTGTTCTCATCATTGTCATTCATGATGTTCTCAGACCCAATGATGAGGCAAGGATTCATTATACTCATGAATTCTGCAATAGTGCTTCCATTCCTGGTTGTCCTTCAAGCTCATCTTTACTTGTCAAAATATACTATAGTAAAATAATATGATGAGCAAGGTGTAGATATGGCTGCTAAGCGAAAGAAGGAAAAAAGTCTTTTTACTAAGTCAAACCGACAGCTATTAGGATTTGTTCTTCTTTTATTTGTTTTCGCACTTCTTTTATACACCACATTTGTTCTTTTCAATGAGGGAAGTATTTTCAAAGACAAAAAAGAGAACAATACAGCCATATCAAAGCAGGATGAAGGAATGACATCAGTGTCTATCATCTATAAGCAGAACAGCACAAACAATTCAAGATAACACCCTATATTCTATGTAATTGTAGGGTTAATGTCAATAGTTTTTTAAATATAAACCTACAATAATTATTGTTATTTTCTATTTGTCATTCAATGACAAGGAGTGGTATTATGTATCCGACATCACCTTCTGCATATGATAGAGCAATCACAGTTTTCTCTCCAGATGGAAGATTATTCCAAGTAGAATATGCTAAAGAGGCAGTCAACAGAGGAGCAACATCCATGGCATTGGCTGGAAAAGACGGAGTAGTGTTCATAGCACATAAGACAAAGATTTCAAAATTATTCGTTCCAGAATCGCTAAAGAAAATATTCATGATAGATGAACACATGGCGATAGTTGCATCCGGGTTGATAGCAGATGCAAGAAGACTGATAGACACAGCAAGAATAGAAGCACAGAGATATAGATATACATACAATGAACCTGCAGATGTCGAATACATTACAAGAGAAATAACTGACATGATGCAGGCATACACCCAGTACGGAGGTGCAAGACCATTCGGTGCTTCATTGATATTTGCGGGCGTAGATTCGGAGCCCAGAGTTTTTGAAACTGAACCCAGTGGTTCATACACTGGAATGAAGGCAGCAGTGATTGGAGCGGGAAGAAACGAGGTTTCAGAATTCTTTGAAAAAGAATACGATGAGAAGATGAGCCTTGATGAGCTTATACTTCTTGGTTTCAAGGCTCTCAAAAAGATCCCAGACATGAAACTTAAGTCAGAGATATTCGATGTAGGAATAGTTCCAGTATCCACAAAGAAATTCGAATTTCTTTCTCCTGAGAGAATATCAAGCTATGTTTCCAAAGTGTAATTATAAATAGCGCAATAGGTTTACTAATTGGAGAGGTAATCTTATGGGAATAGAGAAGGCAGTTGTCGCCTCGATTAAGATAAATGGAGAAACATTTGAGATATATGTGGATCCAAACGCAGCCCTTGATTTCAAACTCGGAAAGAAGAAGGACTTCAATAATGTAATGATGGTAGAAGAGGTTTTCAAGGATGCTAAGAAGGGTGAACGGGTTTCAGGGGAAAAAGTAAAGAAGGCATTTGGAACAGAGGATATATTTGAGATAGGAAAGAGAATAGTGCTTAATGGGGATGTTCCCATCACAACAGAGCAGAGAAGGCAGATGGTGGAGGAAAAGAGAAAGAAAATAGTTGCAATACTTGCAAGAGAGACCATAGATCCAAGAACAAACGCCCCACACCCACCTCAAAGAATTGAAAAGGCAATGGAAGAGGTTAAGATACACATAGATCCATTCAAGCCTGCAGAAAATCAAGTAAATGAAGTTATTTCCGCATTAAGAACGCTTCTGCCTATGAAAATAGACACTGCAGTATATGCAATAAAAATACCTGCAGATCTTGCACAGAGGCTTTATGGCAGCATTAAGTCTTATAATGTTCAAAAGGAAGAATGGCAAGCCGACGGTTCGCTAGTTGCAGTCATAGAGATACCTGCTGGAATGCAGACTGAATTCCTTGACAAGATAAACAGGCTTACAGCAGGAAGGGCCCAAGTAAAGAACATGCCAAAGGATAAAAAGTAACTTGATGGGTTCAAGGCCTCAAAAGGAAAGTTTTAAATATGATTGAGTGTATAAGATATTATATTCTCATCTTTTCGCGCTTTAATGCTCTTATTATTGCTTAGGCGTTGATTAAGAGAGTGCTTTTCATACTGACTATTTTATACATGGAATAGCTGTAAAAGAATATGATTAAGAGAGTGCTTTTCATACTGACTATTTTATACATGGAATAGCTGTAAAAGAATATGGAATTGTTAAGACAACTAAACCGACAGAAAGGTGAATTAAATGGGAAGATTAGTAATACCTGGCGATTTGCTTTTAGACAAGCCAATAAGAAATCCTTATACATATATAAAGGAAGGAAAAACATACGCAGCCATAGTTGGGATGTTTGATGAGCAGCAAACAAAATTTATGCCAATAAAGGCATCATACCTTCCATCATTGAGAGACAGCGTAATTGGAATAATAGAGGAGGAGAAAGTGATCGGATACGGTGTAAATCTCTTCTCCCCTTATCATGGACTGCTTTCCTCAAAGATGTTGAGGACGACATTCAATGTGGGTGACATAATATTGGCAGAGGTTTCAGAGATAAGCGAAGTAAAAGACATCTGGCTTTCAAGGCCAATGAAGCTTACAGGTGGAGAGATAATCGACATTTCGCCTACAAAGATATCAAGAGTGATTGGAAAGCATTCATCCATGTTGAATATACTTAAGGCAGGGACTGGATGCGAGATACTGGTTGGTAAGAATGGACTTATTTGGATAAAAGGCCAGAATTCAGCAAAGGCAATAGACGCGATAGAAAAGATTTCAAGGGAAGCGCATACAAGCGGGCTTACAGACAGGATAATGGAATATCTTGGGGTTACTCAAGAAATGCTTCAGAGATTCCAGACTCCAAGAGAGCAATACAGGTTCTAACCGCGGTGCATGTGGATTCAATAGAATGATTATTAGAGGTGAATTAAATGGGAGGAAATTCAGAAGTGCCGTTGATCGTAAACGGTAAGAGATTAGATGGGCGAGGATTAGAAGATTTGAGGCCGATAACAATAGAGGCGGGAATACTCAACAGGGCAAATGGAAGCGCCTACCTAACCTGGGGAAAGAACAAGGTTCTTGCCGCAGTATATGGGCCAAGAGAGGTTTTTCCAAAGCATGAAACCAATCTTTACGGTTCAATTGTAAGATGCAGATATATGATGGCCCCATTCTCTACAGAGGAGCATGGAAGAGCTGGTCCAAATAGAAGGTCAAGGGAAATATCAAAAGTAATGAAGGAAGCATTCGAATCAGTGGTGATAAAAGAGGTTTATCCAAAGACTGCGATCGACATATATGTAGATATTCTTGAAGGCCAGGGCTCAACAAGAGTTGCAGGTCTTACTGCAGCTGCAGTAGCACTTGCAAATGCAGGAATTCCCATGAAGGATATACCTATAGGCGTTTCTGTAGGAAAGATAGACAACAAGATAGCAGTAGACATGATGAAGGAAGAGGACAATTTCGGCCAGGCAGATATGCCATTGGCAATAAATCCAACAACAGGCGAAGTTATACTTCTTCAGATGGATGGAAAGATGACGAGAGACGAATTCATTCATGCACTGGAACTTGCATTTGCAAAGGTTCCTGAAATAAGAGAAAAGCAGATAGAGGCACTGAGGGAGTTCTTTAAGAAATCATCTGCAAGCATAGATGAAGGCAATGGAAACGGTTCGTCAGAAATCGAGGGAGAACAAAATCCTATTGTGCGAGAGGAAGCTGTTGGACAAGAACAGTAAATAAGCAACAAAGGTGATCAGATGGTTATGGTAATTGATGAATTAAAAAAAGAAGCTGTAAGAGACATGCTTAAGCTTGGAAAGAGAACAGACGGCAGATCCTTTGAGCAGTATAGAGAGATAAGCATTAAGACAAATGTCATATCTGCTGCAGAAGGATCAGCAGATGTTACTATAGGAAAATCCAGGGTTATGGCCGGAGTCAAGCTTGAAGTGGTAGAGCCATTTTCAGACAGGCCAACAGAAGGAACATTAACTGTTAATGCAGACTTACTTCCTACTGCCCACGAAACTTTTGAAGAAGGACCTCCATCAGAAGAATCAATAGAGCTTGCCAGAGTGGTTGATAGAGGAATAAGGGCAGCAGAGGCAGTGGACTTGAAGTCATTATTCATAGAAGAAGGAAAGGTCTGGGGTGTGTTTGTAGATATATACACGCTCGACCACGATGGAAATCTTCTTGATGCAGCGGCGCTTGCAGCCACAGCAGCTTTGCAGAGCATGAAAGTTCCAAAATATGAAAGCGAAAAAATCATAAGAGAAGAAATGACTCCAAAGAAGCTCTTGAACATACCTACGCAATGTACGTTCGTGAAGATCGGCAAAGACATAATCTTGGATCCAACATATGCAGAAGAGATCGTGGCTGATGCAAGGATTACATATTGCGTTGGAGATGGCATGCTGTATGCAATACAGAAGGCAGGGCCAGGCGCTTTCAGCAAGGAAGAGATAATCTCCCTTCTTGACAAATCTTTCGAGCAAAGAAAATATTTATTAAGCCTTTTGGAGAAAATATGATTGCAACTATCAAATATATGTTATTAGCATAATATTTGTAATGTTTAACGTTGTAATGTTTGAACGGAGTGATTAATATGGTATCCCCTACAATAAGAGGAGGACGTTCGGTTAAGATTCGTTTAGAATCGGTAAAGAAGCAGTTGAAGCAGAGATACAAATGCCCTTCATGCGGTAAGTTAAAGGTAAAAAGGGTTTCGAGCGGAGTTTGGGAATGCAAGTCCTGTTCATATAAGTTTGCAGGAGGAGCATATTCTCCTACAACTCAATTCGGAGAAACAGTAGCTCGTATTATCTCTGACTACAACAAAAAGCAATAAAGATAAGCAATGATTCTGCTAGAATCATATTTAAAGGATTTGAAAAGGTGATTATTTGTACATCTGTGGAAACTGCGGAAAGGAAATCGAAGAAATTACAAACTTCGTAAGATGTCCGTATTGCGCATGGAGAATTCTTTACAAGCCTTCTTTACCGGTGGCAAGGGTTGTAAAAACAGATTAATTTTTTATTTTTCATCTCTTTACTATTCATAAGTTTTTAGTGGTTTGATGTATGTCACTACAAGCAGGAAATCTTCTCTTTCTACTAAAATCCTGGCATCAAATATTGCAACCTTCCTGAATGCAAAATATGAACCAAGGGGCAAGAAATCAATCGAAGACGTTATAACTAGAGCAGACGAGCTGGGACACTCAAGGATAATTATTGTAAGCGAGACAAAAGGCAATCCAAACAAGCTTGCCTTCATAGATATTGGTGGTGAATGGAGATGGGTTTTTCCATTCATAATATTTTCAGTTGATACTGAATTCGTGCATAAGAAGATAGGCAGAATAAATAAGGAAGTGGAGATGATAATAAAGAATAGTGAAAGGTCAGAAAAAGCTCAAAGAATAGCTGATTTGTTTGACATTCCAGAGCCCGCAACCGACGATACAGCAAAATTTATAATATCGGACAATTCATTGCTGTTTAAGTATAAAGATAAAAGAATGGAATTAAAGATAAAAGAACTTTTGGAGTCAAGAGAATCGGAAGAATGATGTTCTAATTGACATAACAGTATTTTAAGGTGTTTTCATGGAAATAAAACTAACTATAGAAATGCCTTTTAGCACCAAGAAAGAATTGGAAGACGCATATAAATCTCTGCAGCCAGAACTTGAATTTAAAGGAAGAGCAAAGATAGAGCTAACAAAATCCAGTAGTAATCTAATTATATGTATAAAAGCAGAAGATCTGGCTTCTCTTCACGCAGCAGTCGGATCTCAGCTTAGGGCTTTAAAAGTTATCAAAGGAGTTCAGAACTTTGCAGAAGAGTAAATAAAAAGAGAGGAATGCATGATATAAATAGTTAGGTAAAGAATTATTAACTTTCATACTATATAGTAACTTTGTAGTGTTTGTAAACAGTTAATATTAATGAGGTGTTTTTATGGAAGAAGACAGACAATTGGAATTGCAGTCATTGCAGCAGCAGCTTCAGATACTCTCTCTTCAGAAGCAACAGATGAAAATACAGTCTGATGAGATAGACCATGCTCTAAAAGAGATAGAGTCTGCAAAGGGAGACATATATAGGTTAGTTGGTCCAGTGCTTCTCAAATCAACAAAAGAAGAAGTGGTAAAGGATCTTAATGACAAAAAGGCAACATTGGAAGCAAGAATACAGATATTAGAGAAACAGGAAGAAAGGATAAAGAAGCAATTCAGCGAATCAAAGAAAAATAAGCAATAAAATAAACTATAGCTAAATAAACAAAAAAGAGATATTTAAATCAAATGCAGATCTGTTAGATTTGTCAATACAAAAATCTCTTTTCTATTTTTCCATTTTTTATTTTTATTCCGTCTTTTTTAAGAAGTTCAATCTTTTTCTTCACACCACCCTTTGCAGAATATCCTCCAATCTCGCCATTGCTTTTAACAACTTTGTAGCAAGGAATTTTTTCAGGATTCTTATTTCTTCTCATTAGATTTCCAACAACACGTGCTGCTTTACCATTCCCAGAAAGTTCAGCCAGCCTTTTATATGTTATTACCTTACCTTTCGGTATCTTTCTAAGGATAGAGTAAACTCTTTCTTTAAAGATAATTCCATCATCATTATTCCTATTTTCTTTATTTTTATTTCTCTTTTTTGCCATATCTATCTAGTTATAGATATCAACTGGACAGATTTTAAAACTTATATACTAATATCTTTTCAGTGAGCAAATGTCATTAGATTCAGGAATTGTCACATACGTATTAACTCCTATTCTTGTCTTTATAGGCATGCTTCTTTTTTGGTTTATTCAGTCTGTTGTCTTGCTTTTTGTAGCAAGAAAATTCATATTTCCATCGCTATACAAATACAAACTAACAGAATGGTTCGTTGTTGAATTTGCAATTGCAATACATGAATTATCCCATTTCTTTGCAGCACTTTTCACTGGTTCTGAGATAAACCTAAAAGAATCGTTTTTAACCTCAAAAGGAGGAAGAATAGCGGCAAGATCCTCTCATTCTATAGGTGGCTGGATCTCAATAGTAATAGCCGCATTTGCACCAGCCTTTATCCCATCATTGGTTCTTTTTATATTAAGCATAATTTTATTTCAAGTAAATGTACCCATCTATAAATTATTAGAAGCCAAGCCAAACATAAGCCTTGAATCCTATATTTCCATTCTGTCATCCATAGTGCTTCCATTGGTTAATTTATTATTATCATTAATAATCTCACCTTCATTATTTTCAGTTATTTTCATATACTTTATGATAATATCTTCTCTTACTTCTGCTCCTAGCGAAGATGATTGGAAGGCAAGCTATTCTGTTCTCTTTTCATTCCCAGTAATCCCATTGCTTATAGTGTTTATACTTCTGAACTTTGTATCAACACAGTTCAATTTCAATCTTCTTCTTTTCATTTTGACAATTCTTTCCATTGTTTTTTTATTCATATTATTCGGTATTTTGTTTAATTTAATGTTTGTTATTCTGATAAAATTACTTGAGAGATTATGGAGTTTAATATCAGCGCAGATAAGGAAGTCATTAAAGATTTACGATTGAATGATTCTTAGAGTGATTGGGATGGTGGAAAAGGTTTCAAGAAAAAGTAAAAAAATCAAGGTGGGCTGGTTCACATTCACCTGCTGCGAAGGTTGTGCAATTATATTCATAGAGCTTTTGAATGACAAATTTAAGGAATGGTCTGAACAGATTGAATTCAGACATTTTAAAATCCTCAAGTCCAAGAATGATTTAGATGAGTTTGATCTTGCGATCGTAGAAGGCGCAATCTCAACAAAGGACGAGGTCAATCTTTTGAAAGAAATAAGAGATAAATCAAAATTTGTCATGGCTGTAGGCTCTTGCGCTCTTACAGGAATGCCGGCAGGACTAAGGAACAATTTCGACAATGAAAAAAAGAAAGAAATAGAAAAAATATTGAAAAAGTTTGATTACCTAGAATCCGTTGAACCTGTTTCAAAGTTTATCAGAGTTGATTTCAGGGTTCCTGGCTGTCCAATGGATGGAAATCAATTCGTAAAAGAGCTTTCTTCTTTCATTGAGCAACATTCATTATGATTTCAAATAAAGGTCAAGGTGATTATATGCATAATATTTCAGATATATCTATAAAAGATTTGAGCAAGATTGAAGGACACGGAAGCGTGGAAATAAAAGTGAAAAAAGGAAAAGTGGAAAGCGCTAAATTGAAGATAGTGGAAAATAAAAGGTTTTATACTCAGGCAGTAAGAGGAATGAGTATAGATAACGTATATTCTATAGTTTCAAGGATATGTGGCACATGCAGCCTTTCTCATATGACCTGCTGCATAGAAGCGATTGAAAATTCATTAGGGATTCAGCCATCAGAACAAACAATGAAGCTAAGACATCTTTCAATGTTCGGCACAATTCTCAGGGACCATGCAATGCATTTATACATGTTTTGCCTTCCAGATATATTCAATAAAGATTCCATATTGGATTTTGATAAGAAACAAATGAAAATAGTTGAAAACGGCCTTAAGGTAAAAAAAGCAGCAAACAATCTTGCAACTATTGTTGCAGGAAGAGCAGTACATGCACTTTATCCTAGGATCGGAGGTTTTTCATCTGTACCAAGCAAGGATTCAATTAAGAATTCAATCTCAGAGCTTGCTTCTGTAAGAGAACATGTCATCGATCTTGTAGAACTATTTTTTGATTCTCAATTTGAATTTTTCTGCAGCGCAAGAAACATTGCATTAGTGGATAAAGAATTTAACTTTGTAGAAGGTAGGATACAGGATTCGAGCGGCTTGAAGGTAGAAGAAAAGGATTTTCCAGAGCATCTACATAGGGTTGTTATTCCTTACTCACAAGCAACAGGCTTTAAGTTCAAAGACGAGGAATATATTGTCGGTTCATTGTCAAGATTAAACCTTAATCTTCACAACATGCATAGTGATACATTAAGAGATTTGTCTGAGTTTATATCTGTATTTCCTTCAAAAAATATATTTCATAACAATCTTGCACAGGCTATAGAAATGCTGCATTGCATAGATGCTTCAATAGAGATACTAGAAAACAGCAACTTTAAGGAAGAAAAGTTACCAGATCTAAACAAATACAAAGAAAAGAAGGGAAAAGGCGTAGGTGTAGTAGAAGCACCAAGAGGCACCCTATATTATGAATTGAATATAGATAAAGGAATTGTAAAAGATGGGTTGCTTGTTATTCCAACTGCTCAGAATCAGGTTAACATGGAAAGAGACATCAAAGAGTTAGTGCAACAAAACCTAGATGAAGGAATAGATAAACATACAATTGAGCACAACATAGAGAAACTAATAAGAGCATATGACCCATGTATGTCTTGCGCAAGTCACTTCTTAAGGGTTAGATGGAGCTAGAGTTTCGTGTATTAGTTTTTCTATTTCTTTAATCGCTTTTCTTTTTTTACATTTCATTGGGATCGCAAATATGGTTATTTTTTTAATTTTTCCAATCTTTTTCATTATTTTCAATGTCATTCCAAGATCAAAATCATGCATTGAACATCTTCTATTTTCGCATATTTCATCTATTTCAGTTATCAATCTTACATTCTCTACTCCATCAACAGTATCGATTATGCTGATTTCATTTTCCTCTTCTATTTCATCTGGGGATTCCGCAGGAATAAATTCAATCATTGGGAATTTTTTCTGTAAATATGGAATTATTTCAAGAGGCATTTTATCATTTTCTATTAATGGATTCCCAAAACAATAGATCTTAATTCGATTATTATTCATTATTTCACTTTAAACAAATAACAAATAAAATACGAAAAATAAATGAAATTAAAATAAATTTAAAACAAATTTGAAATAAAATTGAAAACAAAGGTTATTCGTTATATCTTTCTTTTTCCTTTGTCTTCGATATGTATGCAGTTGACAGGGCATGCCTCCGCAGCATCCTGGTTGCATGCTATATCTTTAACTTCCAATTCGAATGCATTTCCATTCTTCTTAGCGCCGATCAATTCTGATTTGCCGTCGCTCGCCATCTTCCAGTATTTTGAACATACTGCTGCGCATGTTCCACATCCAATGCATGCATCTCTATCGTGTATTATTTTTGCCATTATAGCACCTCTATCAATCCAATTAAATTAAACTTTTATCATTATTTTTAACAGCTTCCTTTAAAACCTTAATGTTTTCGTTGTCCTTTCCGAATGATTCTTCAAGTATATCTATAATTGTTTTTTGTTTTATTTTCAAATGTTTATTTTTGATAATCTTTCCTAATAGATAGATATTCGAATACATATTGCTGCCTGCAATTTGCTTTGCAATTTCAGATGCAGGATATACAAACATCTCTTTAATGTGGGGTTTGATCCTTGTTTTTATTTCGTCTAAAGATGGATAGCTTATATTTTCTATATCCATCCTTGTAGGTTTGATCTGAATAGAATCTGAATATACAATCGTTTTTTCTTTATTGCAATATTTTATCAATGATTGTGTCTCAAGCGGCTCTAATGCTATTATCATGTCTGCAGACATATTAGGCACTATTGTTGTTTTTACGTTTTTTCCAATCCTTAAGTGGAATTCTGTATGTCCAAATCTTTTGGCCAAACCATGTAGTTCGCTAGTCATAACATTGTTTCCTTCTCTTTGCGCTGCCAATGAAAGAAGGCTTCCTAGCGTCATTACTCCTTGCCCCCCAACACCAGTTATTATTATATTGATCTCTTCATTTTCCTTTTTTTCGTTTCTATTGTTTTTAGATTTTCCATTCTCTTTTCCATTCGGCATTTTTAACCACCACAACTCAAGCTTTTTTATCTTCGCTTATTTTTGGTTTAATTGCACTATATGGACATATCTGTGAGCATACAGTGCATCCCCAGCACATGTCCTCTGAGATATAGTATTTATTCTCCTTTTTATCATAATGAATTGCAGGACATCCATATTCTATACATTTACCACATTTCTTACATAAGTCCTCATGAATTTGATAGATAGGTACCTTTATCTTGTTTTTCCTTGCGTTTCTCATAAACATTAATCTGCAAGGTTGTCTGTAAATAACAACCCTTACTCCTTTCTTTTCCTTTACTGCCTTCATTATTTCTTGAGATTTCTTAGTGTCAAAAGGATTAACTACAGAAACATCTGCACCCATTGCTCTGCAAACTTCTTCTATTGATATCTTAGGTGCGCTTTCACCGCATCTTATTCCGGTTCCAGCATGCGGTTGCTGTCCGGTCATCGCAGTTGTGCCATTGTCAAGAATGATTATTATCATATCTGATTGATTGTATATCGCATTTGCAACCTCAGGCAATCCCGCATGGAAGAAAGTAGAATCGCCCATAAATGAGACTACGGTCTTTCCAGTTGCCTTATGTATACCATGTGCAATTCCAGTTCCTGCACCCATGGAAATAATATAATCTTGCATATCAATTGGATTATAAATTCCTAGAATATAACATCCTATGTCTCCACCATACGTTAATCCTCTTCCTAAAACTTCTTTAGTGTTCCAGAAGCTAGCTCTATGTGGACAACCCGGGCATAAGATAGGATCTCTCTTGAATACATCAGGCGGTGTTTTCTTTTCTTCAACTGGAGGAAGGTTTAGGATGGAAGCAATTGCATTCACAACCTTTTCAGTTCTCATCTCTCCTATTAGAGGAATAAGATCATTGCCATGCACTTTAGTTTTCAATTCATTATCTGCAACCACGGATTTTACATGCTGGGCTACAAAATCTTCGATCTCTTCAACAACCAATATGTTTTTCAATTCAAATTCTTTAATAAATTCTGAAATCTTTTTCTTTGGATAAGGATAAAATGAAAGTTTTAGGATAGGCAATTTTATATTCAATCTATCACATGCCTCTAATGCATAATTGAATGACACCCCAGTTGCTAGTATACCAAGCCCTCCTTTATCTCCTTTTATTACTTTGTTAAACTCAGATTTTTCGCTTTC
>JAVZCX010000020.1:0-13705 GCA_038874185.1 Candidatus Micrarchaeia archaeon | reverse complement strand
TTATCTTCTCTCTCCATACTCTTTGACGAATTGAATATATTCCTTCAGCATTGGAACTGTTACTGAAGGAGTTCTCTCTGAGATTATTTCTAAAACCATCTCTGTTGTTACTGGAATCTCTTCCTGCCCGCTTATCTTGCTTTTAACAACCTGCATCTTTGCCTCCTGACAAATGCTTGCAATATCTGCAGGTGTAAATCCTTCTGTTTCTTCTGCAAGTTTTTCATAATCTATTGTTTCTGATCCTGGTACTCCCTTAAGATGATATTGGAAATGCTTGGCTCTATCTTTTTCGTTTGGAGGACCTACAAAAAATATCTTGTCTAATCTTCCAGGTCTTAGTAAAGCATTGTCTATCATTGATGGCTTATTTGTTGCTCCTACTAGAATTACGTTTTTAAGATTCTTTAAGCCATCCATCTGTTGAAGTATTTCTGAAACAATATCTTCAGTTATCTTTGAGGCATAAATGTCACGAGATGGGGCTATAGACTCAAGTTCGTCTATAAAAATAACTGCAGGCGCATTTTCTCTTGCCCGGTTGAAAGTTTCTCTTATCAGCTTTACTGCATTCTCATATCCATATCTTGAAAGATCTGAAGGAGTAAGGCTTATGAATTTTGCATTAAGCTCATGGGAAGCTGCTTTAACGACATAGGTCTTACCTGTACCTGGAGGACCGAAGAGAAGAATTCCTTTGATGGGTTGAATGTTATATTTCTTCAATTCATCTTCATGAAGAAGAGGAAGTTCGATTGCCTCAGTCAATGCCTTCTTTATATCCTCCATTCCTATAACATCAGCCCAAGTAACTACGCGCTCTTCAACAGGTTTTATTTCTTCTCTCATTGTTCTTCTTTCAAAATCATTTCTGAATTTCTGATAATCATCGAGCATCTCGAAGGTGGTAGAAGGTTTGACTGATTTAATTACAGAAACAAAATCCTCCATAGTAATGGGAACAACCTTTCCCTTCTCCATTGCAGAAGGAGCGGCCTTTCTTGCAGCTTCAATGCACACATTTGCAATATCCGCCCCTGTGAATCTTTCTGTCATCTTTGCAAGTTTTTCGAAATCTACATCATCCGAGAGCGGAAGATTCTTCGTAACTGTCTTGAATATTGCCTCTCTTCCTTTTGCATCTGGAGGTGGCATGTAGATTATTTTATCAAATCTTCCAGGTCTCAATAAAGCAGGATCAAGCTGGTGCGGTATGTTTGTTGCTGCTACCACTATTACTTGCTCTTTCTCTTTCATTCCATCCATTTCCGCAAGCAACATACTTAATGCCCTTGCAACAGTCTGGTCTGATTCCCCATATCCTGAAAAGTCTCTTTTCTTTCCTATAGAATCTATTTCATCAAAGAAAAGAACAACTGGAGCATTCTTTCTTGCTACATCGAAAAGCTTTGAAATATTCTTTTCTGATTCCCCTAGATATTGACCAAGGATATCGGATGTCTTTACATAATAGAAATGCATCCTTAGTTCCTTTGCCAATGCTGACATTAATAATGTCTTACCTGTACCTGGTGGGCCGAAGAGAAGAATTCCCTTTGGCGGCCTGATTCCATAAAGAACTGACAATTCGCCATGGCGTAGCGGCATAAGGATGGATTCTTTTATCTCTGCTTTTGTGGAATCATAATTTCCAACCTCGTCCAAACTCTTTGGACCTGATTTTGAAACACTCAAATCTGTCAATCCAGGGATTCCAAATAAGCCTTTCTTCTGTTCTGCTACAATCTCTTCTTCCTTTGTTAATTTTATATTGTAGCTATCAAGAATCCACATCACACCGATCGTAAGCGCAACAGAAGGAATTATCATAAGGTTAAATTCAGTTCCAGATAACTCTGAAGAAATGAAATGAATCGGTATCAAGGCAAGAAGAACTAAAGAAGGAACAAATTGTGACCATTTTCCATAAAGTATTATCGGAAGATAGGCAAGAAGAAAGAAAACAATGGACCATGCAATTATTTGAAGCAAACCAGTGTCAGCGAAAAAAAGATCCATTGTTGCCTGGCCCCAGATTGAGATCAGAGTATTGACTTCTCTCATTACGTCTGGTGAAAACATGTTTCCTATCGCTTTTGGAATCTCTCCTGCAAGAACCAGCATTTCTGGCTCATATTTAGAAGGAATTAAAGCTCGATTGGTTACAAAAGAATGTGATGAAAGAGTAAGGAAAGCTGAGTTCTGAACATTCCAGAATGCACTAAGCAAAAGTATAAGATAGAATGTGACTGGAAGAACATAAAGAGTCTTCTTTGATCCAAGATAAAGGGATGTGACTGCGAAAACCAATACTGTAAGAGGTCCCAGAATAAGATTATAGGGCTGTGGGGCAAATGGTGCTGAGATCATGAAAAGCAATGCTGCTATGATATACCAATTGTTGAATACGAGAAAGAAAACCAGACCTATTGCAAGGAGAAACAGCCAAGAAAAGACAGGAACCTGATAGGATACTGCAGGAAGAATGCAAAGGAATGAAGCAACTGTTCCAAAAATTGGATGATGATAGCCTATTATGAAAAGAGCTATTGCAATCAGAGGCAAAAGCATTCCATAGAATGGGAAGAACAAAGCAAATGAAATGAATCCTCCAGAAATAAGAAGACCTTGCCAGAATTGTGGATTTTGGGCTATTTTTGTCCCAATCGCTTTTATTCTTGCAAGCTGGAACTTTAATTCTGTTCCATCTCCATTCTTTCCATTAGCGCTTTTATTTTTGTCCTCTTTTGACAATTCCTGCTTCTTGTTTTCTTGCATAAGAAATTATGTCAATAAAGGTTTAAAAACTTTAAAATTAGCTAAATTTAATGACATAATAAAATAAGATTTAAACAAGTAATGAAATAAAAAGAATAAAATAAAAAGGAAAACAAATAAAAAATAGAAAAATAGCTTTGAGATATTACTGCCTTTTCTTCATTGCGTATGCCACTATTGCTGCTATCACTAAGAGCAATGCGAATGGCAAGAGTGTAATCCACTCAAATCCTTTCACTCTTTGGCCAGGTATTTGAACGCTTATTGTCTTTACAACTCCCTTGTGTTGTGCAGTTAGTTGCACATTCATGTCTGGCTCTGGGCTGCTCACTTCCTTTATTGTAAATGCAACTACCTTGCTCTCGTTTGCAATGAATGTTTGTGTGCAGTTGTATCCCTCAGCAATCTGATATCCATCTGGTACATACATGCATACATCTACTGTCCATTCATCCTCTGAAGAGAATATGAATGGATATACGTATTCTTTTCCATCCCAGACGGTGTAATCAGGAGTTATAACATCAAGCTCAGATCCAAGTACTACGAGTTTCTTTGCTGGTTGATACTTGATATCTCCTTTCTTGTCTATGTGCTCTATTATGTGGATTGACTTCGTTGCAAGCTTTGTAGTTGTTCTTTCATATATGTCGTCGTCATCCTCATAATCGTCTACAAGAACTCTCTTGAAGTCATCCTGATCTTTGTTCTTTCCTGCATAAACTGTCTTTCCAGTTACTGGATCTGTAAACTTGACAAGCACAAGATATTCTCCTGCCTTATCTTCACCTGCAATGCATCTTCCAGATGAATTTGTAAAGCAGCTTGCACCTTGTGCCTTGTAGAGTGGAACATCCTTTCCAATCCAGCCTATTGTTGATTCAAATATCTTTGCATACTCTGTTCCCTTTGGATTCTTTCCATATGCTGCCTGGAATGCTGCGTCATTTCTGTCATAAATCTTGACTGCAGCTCCCCCTACATTGATTGTACAGTGCTGCGTAACCTTTCCTTTCTTGTCAACACAGATTCCAGATTCAGTCTGATCAACTATATCTAGTTTTACTTTTGTAAGATCTGCGTAGTTGCAACCTTGCCATGCTGCAACTCCCTGAGTTGTTGGGCATGCATCAAAGTTGTCATAAACTCCATCAGAATCTGAATCTTTATCTATAGTGAAGTTAATGCTTTCGATCTGCTCTTTATTCCCTGCTCTGTCCTCAGCAAAGAATCTTACGAATGAAGTTCCTTTTTCAGAGACCTCTACAAAACCTCTTGCTTCTGTTGGACAATCTCCATTCAATGAATCGCACTTGTATGCAACTTTATCTGGTTGACAGGTGTTAGTTGCATCAACACAATAGTATATTCCATCAATATTTGATAGAGTGTCGGTTGCAGTAAATGAAACAACAACCTTGTCCTTATAGACACTATTGAATGGTAATTCCTCTTTTATTCCAGTTTCCAATGGTGTTGTAACTGGTGCTGTCTTATCTATCTTTGCATATTTAGTTTTGAGAGGTTCAGCATTGCCTGCTTTGTCAGTTGCATAATATTTAATTGTATAAATTCCTTCTCCAAGCCAGAATGAAGCTTGGTTTGCAATTGGCTCGCAATCGCCGCTCTGGCTTGAACATGCGTATATTGATGCAACTCCAGACAAGTTGTCAGATGCTGAGATCTGAACATTAAAGTCACTATTTATCCATCCTGATGGAATGTTGTCAGTGCTTACCGGTGCTGTCTTATCAACCTTTATTCTTTCACTCTTCCACTGCTCAGTGTTTCCTGCATTGTCGACTGAGTAATAATCAATTATGTGAATTCCTTCTCCTATGGAGAATGTACCTGAATAAAGCATCCATTCTCCATTATCTATTCTGTAAATTATCTTTGCTACTCCAGATGTCTCATCTGTTGCAGAAAGTGAAACGCCTACCTCGCTTGTGTACCATCCATTCAATCCGTTAATACCTGCAATTGAAATTGATGTTGATGGAGCTTGTGTATCTATTGTTGTTGAAACCTTTTCTGATAGCGCTGATTCATGTCCAACCCAGTCAACAGCTGAAAGTTGGTACTCATAAGTATTTCCTTCAGTTACTATAACATCTCTGTAGGAAAGTGAAGTAAATAATAAAGAGGTTAAAAGCTGACCATTCTTAAATATGTTGTAACTCTTCACACCACTTAGGATATCCTGTGATGCGTTCCATACTAAATCAACATATGGAACTGTAGTAAAGACAGGTAATGGATATGGAACAGGAGTTGAAGGACCGGAAAGATCCACTGTGGTTGAGACTGTACTTGAAATTGCCTTCAAACCTGCCCAGTCTATTACCTCAACAAAATAGCTGTGGGATTCTCCATCTGTTGTAATCAATTCTGTTATTGAATTGTTATTTGTTGTAAGATAGAGCTCTCCATCCCTGTAAACATTGAATGTAAATGTGGTTGCAAAATTATCCGACGCATTCCAGCTGACGACGTAGTTGCCATCTGAGTCGTATGTTGGCAACTCATTTATTGCGATTGATGGTGATGTCTTGTCTATCTTTACAATATCTGAATGTATCTGCTCCACCTTTCCTGCATTATCTATAGAATAGTATCTAACATACCATGTTCCTTCATCTGTAATTGATGCAGATGTGCCTGGCAATGGATCACATGTGTTGCTTGTATCAACACAAATGAATGTCTCTTTAACACCAGATGCATCATCGGTTGCTGAAAGAGAAACTAATACATCAGATGTGAACCAACCATTCAAGCCTGCAATACCTTCATATGATGATGTTGTTGCTGGTGGTCGTGAATCCGTGAATGTTTCTCCCGGTTGTATTGTTGTGTTTACCCCATATGCAACAAAATAGACTGTTATTGGAACTTGAGCAAGATTTGTTATGACTGGCTCTCCACTCACCAGATCTTGAGGAACTATATCGACTCTTTGTCCTGGTTCAAGCATTAAATATGCATAGATAGAATCGTCTTCATTCACAACCTGAACTTCAATTGGTTGAGTATTGCTTTCTGATGCATACACTGGACTTCCAAGCGTTACCTTCTCATTTGAATTGAGTTTGACTTTGACTGCCTTTCCTTTATTTGAGGAATCTGGCTTTCTAACATCAATAAACGGCTTCGCATTTCCTGCAAATACAGTGGTACTTCCACATGTAATATCTGCAGTTTCCCCTTCTTGATCAAGAGTTGTTTCAACATTATTGTTGCAAGAGATTATTCTAACTTTACCTGTTCCATTACCAGAAATTGAAACTCTTACACCATTAGGGGCAGGTAAGTCGGTTATTGAAACATTCCAGGTTCCCTTTTCTGCAATGTAACCAAATGTTGTAAGATCATTGAAATCATTAGATGGAACTAGACTAAGATCTTCAGCGGTTATTCTGTTCTTATCTATTTCATTCACTATCCCATCATTATCTGCATCTGGATCACAAACATCTCCAAGTCCATCTCCATCAATGTCAGATTGATTTGGATTTGCAATTATAGGACAGTTATCGAGGTCGTCTGCAATTCCATCATTATCACTATCTGATACTGCCCATCCATTCATATTTGAATAAGGATAGCTATCGATTAGATCGATTCTATTTGTGTCTACTCCTGCAACGAAATATGGAGAAGACGTCCTTCCCCACCAGTTTCCGTTACCTTGGTAAGAAAGTTCTCCTCCTTGATCAGAAACGATATTTATTGTGTTGTTGTAAATATTATTCTGATAAAATCTTGGGAATGAAGATTGAACATAGACTCCATTTGTATTATTTGTAAATGTACAGTTAGTTATTAAGTTTATTAATACTGGTGAGCTACCTATATTTGAATAAAATACTCCGTATTTATCATTGATTAATGTATTGTTTATCAAAGTTGGATTTGCACCAGTTCCACCATAAAATCCAATCCCTATTGTGAAGTTCTGAATAATACAGTTCTTTATAACTGAATTGACTGCTGAACCTGGAATGCCCCAACCTCCGGCAATTCCTTTTCTATCTATTTGAATTCCTGGGCCTGTTAATTTAGCACCATTGCAGTCAATTGTAATGTTATCCTGGAAGATTCTTAATGCATTATCTGTATATGTGTATTCGCCATAACATAATGGAACATTTGAATGTAATCTGTATACATTCAATCCTTGATATGGAATCTTACATGAATCTAAAAGAACGTCATCTGAAGAATTGATTAATGAACCAGCTAATTCGTATTTGTTTCCTAAGAATTTGTTTCCTGATGAAATTCCACCATTGTCACTATATAATCCTACTTCTGTATTGTTGATAAATGTATTATTATAAATATAGCCAAACACATTATTGAAGAAAGTTCCGTATTTATTATTAATTAATGTGTTGTTTATCAAATTTGAATTTGCACCTGTTGCGCCATCAAATGAAATACCTCTTGTGAAATTTTGAACGATACAGTTCTTTACCACTGAATTGACTGCTGAACCTTGAACGCTCCAACCTCCGGCAATTCCAATTCTATTTGATTCTATTCCTGGACCGGTTATCTTATGTCCATCACAATCAATTATAACATTATCTGCTCCAATCCTTAAACAGGTATCTGATGCGGATATATCTTGCGTTAAAATATAGCTTCCGCTAGCGGTTATAGTTTGGCAGGAAGAAATAGGTGTTTGTGCAAATATATTTTGTACAAAGATAAGCATTATTAAAATGGCACTCAGCCATCTGCTCAAATTTGGAATTCCACACGCGTTTATTTTTGGATCACAACTCATAATCTCATCCTATTTAGAATATAAATTCCGACTAAATAAATTAGATATGTAATTAGCAGATAAATTAAATCGATAAAGCACATTTAAAAAGATTTCTCTGAACAAAAAAGAAAACAAAAAAGAAGAAATATCCTTAAGATCCCACTTTTTGAAAATTACTTTACTGTATAAATATCTAATTTCTTTTTTAGATCTATCAAACATATTAAACGTAACAAATTTGGGATTTATATACTTTATTGTTTCAAGTGAGTCATCGATTTGAACAGAACTACTTAGCAATTATATCGACATATTTCGAAATTAATTTTTTATTGTTTATTTATAATTATGAACAGCTTTAATTTCTGAGTCTTCTAGTTTGTAATATTCTGGATTCTTTAAAATAAAATTCCTCATAATCTTTAATTGTGAAAGAACCTCTCTGCTCGAAAGATGCATTCTTTCTCCTATTTTTTTGCATGCTGAATTTAATATTGATCGTGATGCGATTGAGTATGACATTTTTTGAAGATATGTCGGAAACTTGTATCTTACAAATTTATTATAATTAGTTTTCTTTGCTGCCGCAATGCCACATGATGATAATTCAATCACATACTTTAATAAGTTCCAACTCTGTCTGTTTGTTATTCTTCCATTAAACACATCCGCTCTTGAGAGATGTTCATATGCGGATTTTATCTCTTCTGGATTTTGATATTCATTTGGTATGTTCTCCTCCAACCATAATATCTGCATATCTGGATCAATATCTACATCCCAAAATGCTGATCTTGCGGTTTGATAATCCCAGGTTTTGAAAACAAGTGCGACTGCCTTGTAAACATCTTTTTCTCTGTCTCTGTAGGTGATTGTTGCTGTAAGATCAATCAATGCAGATCTCACGTCTCCATTAGAACGATCAGCTATCTCTTCTATTTGCAAATCTGAAATCTGAATCCCTTCTTTATCTGCAATTTCTCTTAGATATTTCTTAAGTATTCTTTTATCCACTCCTTTCATCTCTAACATTTCTACCTCTGGAAGAAGAGATTTAAGTTTTTGAATGTAAACCTGATTCGCTATAAGAATGGTCGGTTGTTTCGATTCTTCTATAACATTTATAACTGCTCCGACTCCGCCCCTGTCTTCTTTTCCTGCCAATCCGTCGATTTCATCTATCACTATGAGCTTTAATTTTCCTGTAAGCGTGGATTGAGTGGCGGAGTTTGAAAGTATGGAATCTATTGCTCCCTTATTTCTTGTGTCGCTAGCATTCATTTCAAATATCTCCCAATCCATATCATTTGCCAATGCATGTGCAATTGAAGTTTTGCCACAGCCAGGCCTGCCATAAAGAAGAATTGGTTTTTGTGGAACTCCATCTTCCCAGTTTCTAGCCCAAATCGTGAGTCTATCGATTATTGCATCCTGACCGATTATGTCTGATAATTTTTTAGGCCTATATTTTTCAACTATCATGATTTCACTTACTATTTTTTCTATAGGTTGAATGATAAGTAAAAACATTTATGAAGGTTTTCAAACTAAATTTCAACTATTAAGTAAAGAGTGAAAAAATGGAATTGAAAAATGTCTTAGTTGTTTATAGTGATAGCAAATCAAAAGAGCATAAGAAAACAATCAAAGAGATTAAGAAAGTGCTTGCAAAATATAAAATAAATTCAGTATTTGTCAAAAAGGAAAATAAAAGGAAAAAATTACCTGAAAACACAGATCTAGTGATTAGTGTAGGTGGAGATGGTACATTTATCGATGCTTCTCACTTGATAAAGAACGATACATTCATACTTGGGGTAAATTCTGATCCGTTATCGAGCGAGGGAGCACATACGAATGTTACAAGAAAAGATTTTGAAAAAAGAATCCTGCAAATAATAGATGGCGATTTTGCGGTTGAAAAGTGGACAAGATTGGAAGTGAAAATAAATAGTTCTAAGAAAAAAGAATATGCATTAAATGAGATTTATATTGGCGCCTCTCATATTTACAATACTTCCCGCTACTCTCTTTTTGTCAATGGAAGATGGGAAAGACAAAAAAGTTCAGGAATACTTATATCAACTGGTTGTGGGTCAACTGCATGGTATTCTTCTGCAGGCGGAAGGCCTTTCAGCAAGACTGCAAAGGAAGGAAGATTTATAGTTAGAGAACCATATTGTGGCCACCTAGTATGTGGAAGAACTATAAGTGGAATTATAAAAGAGGGAGAAGAATTGAAAATAAAATCGGAAATGAGAGATGGGATGATTGCGATTGATTCATTCAAGGAATACAGATTTCCAAAAGAAAAGATAGTTACTGTTAAAGTGTCAAACAAACCTCTCAATGTAATTGTTTTTTAAAAATAAGAATAAATGGAAATAAAAGAAAATAAGAAATAAATGGAAGAATAAGAAAAAATAAAAAAAAAATAAAACTAATAAAAAAAATTAAACTTCTCTTGCAACTTCAAAGATTTCTCTTAAGCAGACAACTGCAAGGCCTGGAGCTACAAAGAAGACTATATTTTGTGTTATCGACACTAATGCAACACTTACGTCTCCAAGCTGCAATGCTCTTAAAAGAGATTCAAACATTGCTGCTGCAATTAAAAATCCAATGTTTGCCAATACGTATCTGTCAAGTTCTTTGTCAGTTACGTTTACAATTCCTACAATTATACCCAATATTCCCAATACTAAAAGATTTACACTTAATCCTCCTATTGCCTTTGGGAATAATCCAAGAATAATTGCAGCCACCATTCCTAAGATAAAGGCCCATGGTCCTATTTTCTGCAATGCTTCATTCATTTTTTCACCTCGCATATTAAAGCTATTACTATGAATTTAGTTAAGATTCTTGCTTAAGTTTTTTGAACAAGGAAAATTCTCTGAATTCAACTTTCCTCGTCAGGAAGAACTCTACCAATATGAAAGCTGATATGAGGATTGCTGCTATTACTCTTATGTTGTGTGTTGAATCAGAGAATACGATTTCTTCTGGCGTTGGTAGGTAAGGAATTCCTGTATGTATTAATCCGATTGAATAAGATTGGGAAGAATAGGATGGAAGTTTCTTGTTTATGGTGTAAATTACTGATTTTGTTTCACCTAATGCAGCTGATCCTAAGTTGAATTGTATTACTGGATCTTCATTAAGTATTGTGAAGTTGTATGGAGATTGAATGTCTGATATAGAGATTCCTTTAGGTATGTATTCGTATATTGTTAAGTTGTCTAATTGAGATGGAGAGATAACTGAAAGCTTAATGATTGTAATGTTTGTTTCTTTATCTGTGTATTCTTCATTCTTTAATGAATAGCTGAATACTGATTTCATAACTGTTAGCTTTTCTGAATCGGTTGAATTCTTCATTTCTTCTAATCTTAGTTTTTCATCTTCTGGAATGTTTGAAATGATTGATTGATAGGTGATTTCAGAAGGATCTTGGTCAACTGAATAGGATAGGATTTTGTTTATTTCAGGGAATTTGAGCATTGATTGTTGGATAAGGTTCAATGATTGGGATGAAAGCTGGAATTTCTTTTCATTATTAGTTTCTGTTGATGCTTGAAGAATTATTTCTGATGCGTCATCTAAATCAGAGAGAGCAGATGACATTGATTGCATAGAAATGCCAAGTTCATTAAGTTTTAGTAATGAATCAGGATCTAATCTGTTTCTTTGTAGTTCATCAATTAATTTGAATTGTGATTGGAATGATTGTTTTAATGATTGAATTAATGAATTAAGGAAGGAAATTAATTCATCAGGTTTGTTTGCTGAGAAGAATTGACTTGATTTCTGGAGTAATGAATTAGTAAGTTTGTTTGCATAAGACGCATCAATCTGTGATAAGAATGGGATTGTGGAAGAGATGTTTGAAAGAATATTTGAAGAAGAAGAGAATTGTTCTTCTTGAATCAAGTAATCTGATAATTGTAATCCATTGTTTATCACTGTTTGTGAGATATTTAGATTGTTTGTGGTTGGTGATGTTCTTAATAGGAAGTTTGTTTGATCAATTGCAGATGAGAAGAAAGATTCTACTTTATTATAGTCTTTATCTTCTAACGATTGGAATAGGTTAATAAAGTTGGATTGGATTGCTGAAATAGTATTAAGATCTGTTTGATCTGAATTTGCTGTCAGTTCTTTAGGTATGTATAAACAAGATCTAGATGTAGATGGAGAAGATAGACCGCAGTTATTATTATCTATGCATGTTCTTGTTTGTATTCCTGATGGTGAACATTCTGACCATGGTGAGCATTTCCAGTCTGGCATGCATGCATATATGCATGCTGCTGTTTCTTGAGGCTTATCTGTTGTTGTACCACAGTTATTTATGTCAATGCATGTTCTTGTTCTTATTCCTTCTTTTGAACATTCAGTCCATTCACTGCACTGCCATAGAGGTGAACATCCTCCACCGCCGCCACCAGAAGGCGGAAGAATTATTTGATTAACAGTGTATATTCTTTCTTCATATATTGAATTTCCTGCTGTATCTGTTGCAGTGCATCTTGCTGTTTTTGTTCCTGCCGATGATGTATCAATTCCTGTTACAACTGTTGTTACAGATCCTCCATAGGATTCTGAATTGTCAGACGCTGCACAGTTGTATGTTATTGTGTCGCCTACATATACGACTGTTGAAGAGAGAGTGAAGGATGAAATGGTTGGATTGACATTGTCAAAGTATATTGTAACCAGGTTGGATATGTTTGAATTTCCTGCCTGATCGCTGCAGTTAAGATATATGTCATTTTTACCGTTTGGTAATGATCTAAATATTGTTAATGGAGAGTTATTTGATAATGTTAGGTTTTCTACATTGTTATTATTTAGATATGCTTTACATACTATCTGTGATGATGTATCGTCTATAGCTAATAATGTCACATTGACTTCTGATTTATGCCATGTGTTGTTTGATGGTGAGAGGATTTGAACTGATGGAGGAGTGGTGTCAGAAGGAGCTGCAAATACTGCCAATGGTAAGAAATCAATATTATTACTATTAATTGTATAATTTGAATCACATATTCCATTTTCATTTGAATCATTGCATGCGGTTACATTTTCAGAGAAACCCGTTCCATCCGGCTTCGCCCAGAAGTTACCACCTATGTATGGGCCACCAACTATATTTTGTCCTGGTGTGAGAGTTGTGTTCCAGAAGTTTTGAGATGTTGAACCTTCAAAATACACATTATTACTATTATTAAAGAAGTTGTTAAAGAAGAGATTGTTGGAGCTGGAGAAGAGGTGGATGCCGTTGTAGTTTGAGGAGGCAGTAATGTTGGAGAGAGTGTTGTTGGAGCTGGAGAAGAGGAAGATGCCGTAGTAGTGGTTTAAGTTGGCGGTGTTGTTGGAGAGGGTGTTGTTGGAGCTGGAGAAGAGGTGGATGCCATCGTTACTGTTTGAGTTGGCAGTGTTGTTGGAGATAATATTGTTGGAGCTGAATTGGAGGTAGATGGCATAATTGTTTGAGTTGGCGGTGTTGTTGGAGATAATATTATTGTTGGAGCTGGAGTCGAGGAAGATGCCGTGGTTGTTTGAGGAGGCGTTGATGTTGGAGAGGGTGTTGTCGGAGCTGGAGAAGAGGTAGATGCCTAAATTGTTTGAGGAGGCAGTAATGTTGGAGAGGGAGTTGTTGGAGCTGGAGTCGAGCCAGATGCCGCTGAAACTGTTTGAGGAGGCGTTGATGTTGGAGAGGGTGTTGTTGGAGCTGGAGAAGAGATAGATGCCGTAGGTGTTTGAGGAGGCAGTGATGTTGGAAATAAATGAATTAGTTGTTCCTTTCAATACTATTCCGTAACCATTTTTAGTCAAAACTAAATCCTTAACTGTGATGTTGTTACAATTAAAACATGCAAATAAACCTGCATTTGTAGAAGAATCATATACAGTATTGGTGGCGTCTTTAATCCAATAAACTGGTTTTCCATCTACTAAATTTGTAGTATCTATATTTTGAGTTTCTTCATATCCATCTATGTATAAGTTATATTGATTGTTAGACAAGTTGTTCTGTGAAAGATTGTTGTTGGAGCTGGAGTCGAGGTAGATGCCGCAGTTGTTTGAGGAGGCGTTGATGTTGGAGAGAGTGTTGTTGGAGCTGGAGAAGAGGTAGATGCC
>JAVZCX010000019.1:0-15414 GCA_038874185.1 Candidatus Micrarchaeia archaeon | reverse complement strand
AATCAAGCTTAATAGCGTAAAGGCAAAGAAAGAGATGCTTGAAATAAAATACACCTTCCTCATAGAATACAAACAGAAATCAGGTAATATGACAATAAAAGGCACGATACTTGCAGAGACTAGCGATGCAAAAAAAGGACAGCAATTGTGGCAAAAAGAAAAGAAACTTCCGGAGGATATTGAAGCAGATGTACTTAATGAAATCGCAAACTTCAATAGAGTTCGTGCAGCTGGTGTTTTACGCGCACTTCGATCAAAAATCGAAGTTGTAAAAGAAGAAAAGCCGAAAGAGCCCGCGGCGTAATCTTTTTTATTTATTTTTTGTTTTTTATTGCTTATTGTTTCATAATATTGCTATTTATTTGGTATTTTTTAGTTAATCTGCTAAAAAATTACTCTGATTAAATATGTATTTCTAAACCGTCTTTTGCTATTACTGTATTTTGAAAAATTTGCTTTGCCTCCTTTTCTATTTCCTTTTCATCAGTATATCTATTTCCAATATGGTATAAAACCAGTTTTTTGACTTCTGCTTCCTTTGCAACTCTTGCAGCATCTTGCACGGTAGAGTGATAATCTTCATCTGCCTTGTCTCTTTTGTCCTCCATGAAAGTTGCCTCATGGAAGAGTATGTCTGCATTTCTTGCATTTTTTATTGTATTCTCACAGTAGGAGGTGTCTCCTGACACCACGATTTTTCTTCCTTTTTTCTTATGCGTAACGTCTTCTATACTGATTGTTTTTCCATGCACTGTAATTCTTTTTTCATTCTCCAGAAGCTTAAACATTCTTCCCTTTATTCCTAATTTCTCACATTTTTCCTTATCAAATCTTAATCCCTCTTTCTCCTCGAAAACATAACCCAAAGAAATGCCATTTCCAGAATGTTTAGTTCTGAATGGATAAATAACTGCATCGCCAAGATCCATCTTCCATCCTTCATCAACTTCTTCTATTTTCAAAAATGGAATTTCCTTTGAAATAAGCTCTCTTACTCTTTTTTCAGTTCCTTTCGGCCCGATTATAAGTAAAGGCTCAGTTCTTGGAGTTTCATCTATTGAAAGAGTGTATAGTAATCCAGGTATTCCAAATATATGGTCTCCATGAAGATGAGAGACTAGGATTGCTTTTACCTTTGAGTAGCTGATCTTGTATTTCATCATCTGTCTTTGAGTTCCCTCTCCGCAATCAAAAAGAAATACCTTTCCTTCATATTTCAATGCTATAGAGGTAAGGTTTCTTTCTGGAGAAGGAATAGCAGCCCCAGAACCTAAGACGACAATACGTATCATATGATCACTAAAGATTGGATTGAGTTTATGATGTGAATATAAAAACAGGAACCTCTTCCTCTCTGTCTTTTATTACATAACCATATCTTATGAATTGTACTATCTCTCCTTTTTTCAGCTCATTTACAAATCCTTCAGCAAAGCCCCCATCTATCTGCATGCTATTCTTTGAAGGGATATCACCTTCGAGTAAATCAAGAGGCTTCTCTACCTTTATCTTAACAGCAGAGTCTACTGGAACCCATTGTATCTTTTTCTCTGGGATATGATCTGATTTTATCTCAATACCGCGAAATGTTGGATACGGAGTATCGCTTATCTTTGATTCTATTCTTACATTGCAGAGATCCTTAAGCCTGACCTCTTCGCCTATTTTGATGTCTTCAAGTTCAACATAAACCTTTTCATTTATAACTAGGTTTCTGGAGCCAAGATCATTTTCATGATGGAATGGAAGAACTGCTTGGGTTCTAAATCCATCCACCACAATAATGGCGGGATTTTTAACAAAATGAAGCCTCTTTGAAATAGGATCAAGTATCTGCTTATTCTTATGAAACAGCTGTTCCAATGTGGCATCTTTTGATTCTGATTTGCTTACTCCGAATGAAAGAGCAAATTCTCTGAGTGCCTCTGGTTGGATTCCTCTCCTTCTTATTGCCTTCATTGTAAGAAGTCTTGGATCATCCCATCCGCTTATAACTCCTTCCTGTACAAGCTTCCTTATAACTCTCTTTTGGGTGGTATTGTTTTTTATGAGAAGTCTTGAAATTGAAACAATAAGCGGCTGCCTAAGGCCGAAATCCTTTACCAGCGAATAATAAAGCTCATCTCTAAGCTCATATTCCTTTGATCTGACTGCATGAGTCACACCTTGTATTGCATCAAGAATAGGTGTCACAAAGTCATAAGAAGGCCATGCAATGTACTTGTCTTCCTGTCTGAAATGCCTTTCCTCTATTATTCTCATCAAAGTTGGATCGCGCATCACTGTATTAAGCGCAGCCATGTTTCCCTTGTATCTAAGAACCGCTTCTCCTTCCTTGAATCCTCCGTCAATCATCTTCTCAAGATCTCTGACATTCTTTATAACTGGCTTGTTTCTGCAGGGACACTCTCTCTTTTCCTCTCTGTTTTTCTTTATAGTGTCTCCATCGCATTCACAGACATATGCCTTACCCATTTTTATTAGATCAAATGCATAATTGTAAAACATCTCCATGAAATCAGAAGTGAAACACTCTATATCCCAATCTACACCTAGCCATTTCAAATCCTCTTTCAATGCATCCACAAATTCCTGCTTTGCAAGTACCGGATTAGTGTCATCTATCCTAAGTATGAATTTTCCATTCTGCTCCCTAGCACCCTGCCAACTTATAAGGCATGCCTTTGCATGGCCGATGTGAAGATAACCGGAAGGCTCAGGAGCAAAACGCGTTACAACCTTTCCCTCTATGTGCGGTGGTAGATTCACTCCTTTCTTTTCTTCTTTCTTCTTCTCACCAAAATTAAACTTCGATACTTCCTCTTCTATCCTTTCTCTATTCATTGAATTTACTTCCTGAATTACAGAATTTATTATCTGCATGTTGAGCTTCATGTCTTTCTTTACATCTGGATACTCTGCAATTACTTTCCCTACAACTGCACCAACATCTGCTTTTCCATAATCAAATGCATTCTTTAATGCCCATTTTCTTGCTATCTCTTTTACATCCATAAAATCACTTAAAAAACATGATATAAATAATTCTTCGTATAGAAATATAACTTTTGTGTTTTTAGCACAATAAGGCAGGAATTGCGTTTTTAGCATATTTAGGCAGTATAGAAATACCTATATTATAGAAGATCTTTTGTCTTTCCTATTATCTTTGGCTTCAATTTTTTAAAATCACTTATATTACGTATTCCACGAGTGAACATAAATATCTTTAGTTCATGTTTCCAACTTTTTATTAAAGATTGTATCCTATTTTCTTTGTATGCCTTCAAGAATGGCAATGCAGCAGCACCCACTTCTGCACCGAGGCATAATGATTTAGCAACATCTATTCCGCTTCTTATCCCTCCAGAAGCAATGAGTCTCTTTTTTGTCAATCTTTTTGCATTTATTAAAGAAACCACAGTTGGAACTCCATCTTCATTAAAAGATCGAACTGCTTCTTTGTTTCTTAAATTTTCAATTTTTGTCCAGGATGTGCCGCCCGCACCAGCAACATTTATGAACTCTGCCTTTGTCTTTCCTATTTTTTTAAGAGTCTCTTCCGACATTCCATGTCCGACTTCTTTAATAATAACTGGAATACTTATACTATCGCAAACTTCGTTTATAATATCTAACTTGCCTCTAAAATCTGAATCGCCTTCGCTCTGTATTGCCTCTTGAAGCGGATTCAGATGGATTGCCAATGCATCTGCATCAACTTCCTTCAATGCAGAATCAAGCCTACTTATGATCTGCTTATTGACGTTTGCAATACCGATGTTTCCGATTATAGGTATTGTTGGAGCAACTTTCCTTACCTTGTATGTGTAAGCCAAGTCTGGATTTTCAATCATTGCTCTCTGCGATCCCAATGCAAAAATAATTCCTTCTTTTTCTGCAGCCTCTGCAAGACATTGATTAATTTTTTCTGCACCCTTGAAACCGCCTGTGATTGCATCAATCATTATGGGTGCTGAAACATCTTTCTTCAAGAAATGAATACCTGAATCTGCTTCCTCAAAACTGATCTCTGGAAGAGAATCATGTGGAATAACTACATCATCGAAACCAGCTGAGATTGTTGAATATGAAATATCTTGTTTCATTGCAATTGATATATGGTCTAATTTTCTTTTCTCTATAGACGTAAAATCACCTTTATTCCATCATTTTACATACGCAATAGACAGATATACTTCGATTTCCTCCTTTACTCCTGTCTTGATTGCTTTCTGCGATAAGATTCTTGGTCTAAAGTTGTTTTTAATAGAATACATCAATGGAACTAAAAAAACTGTTGGGTTTGCTACACATTCATGATTTAAAAAATAATTAACCAATAAACTTTCCTTTTTTTCTGAATATTCATCGCAGCTATTTATAATATCTATAACTTCCCTCGTCTTTGATTCTGCTTCTTGTGATGATCTGCATCTAAGCATCTGACAAGTAGCGATTAGAACTATATTTTTATTTAGTGTATTGGCAGAGGTTTGGATTGAATTTACAAGGTCTTTAACAACAGATTCATTTGATGTTGAAATTGATATCGCAACCATTTTAGGATTGTTGATTATGGATTGAATAAATGGAAGCTGTGTCTCTATAGAGTATTCAAACGAATGCGCGGAATTGTCAAATTCAGCAAATGATGAATGCTTTTTTATTTGCTCCCCCAGATCCTTATCGTATGCAACCTTTCCTAAAGATGTGAACCAGTCTTCATTTGAAATGGAGACTGGCTTTCCTCTTTTCATCTTATTGTCTGAAATAAAAACAAAGCTAGTTGATTCAGGAATGTTCAGAAGATGCGCATATGCCTGAATATACATATCCTTGAAATCATCAAATCTACCGTTTGGAACAAACAGAGCAGAAACAGAATTGAAATTCTCTACCTTGGAATTTAACATGCTTTTGCATATTTCTTTCAGAATTGATTTGTCACTTGGATAAAATGTGCCTGCGGCGATTGGTATTCTCATTATAAATCACACTGCTAATCTGAAAAGATCAACTAAATAAAAAAACATTAGGATACTCTTACGTTTATTATCCCAGCTGTCACGTGCTCTGGAGGAAAGCTTATCTCGTTATTCTTGAAATTTATTGTGAAGTATACTGAATAAAGAGTTCCAGGAGTCACACTATCTAGATTGTTTATGTTAAACAGCACGCTTGCATTAAATGATTCTCTATCCTTTATTGAATTAGTTAGGGTAACAAATTTAGTATATTTCTGATTATTAACCCTGTCTTCTAAAGTAAAATTCAACCCAGTGATGTTAATGTCAAATCCCATTGAGTTATGGGCATAAACTGTAAGATTCAGTCCGGCTGCAGTTTTGTTCAGATAAAACATGTCACAAGTTATTCCTGGACCTATATCGCATCTCTCAGCTACGTAAAATTCTGGCTTGAATATTGATGAATAAAGTATAGCCATTATTACAAGCACTAGCAATATCGCCCACCCATATGTAACTAAGAATTCTGTTGCTGCCTGACCCTTTGAAAATCTTAAATGCTTTAATCTTTCCATAAAAATATGTTGATAGTATAATTTTTAAATAGTTCGCAACAAAAAAGAAATATGGTAAAAATACCTATTTTTTCAGATGTGTTCGGAACTCCCTCTGGAGAGATTGTAGCCGACGAGGAAAACATAAGCGTAAGGCATAAAGATCTAAAACTTACTGTACCCATCAGTTACCTTTACGACGCAATAATAGTGGAGAGGAAGGAACTTGGAAAGGTCAAGGCAAAGATCATAATCTACGATACAGTGGGAATAAAAAACGAGATAGACTGCATACTATCTGACAGTAATTTCTTTTTACTTAAATCATTTATAAAAAGGAAATGATATTATTCTAATCTGAGGTGAAAGTATGATTATAAGACCAGCTACGATACTGGATTCTGCAGAAACAATGGCAAAGGCTGCGAAGCTGATTGAGCAAGGCGCTACAACTTTGGTAATACAAAAGAATGGAAAATACATCGGAATTATATCTGATAAAACACTTAGAACAATACAATATTCGCCAGATGCAAAGGTTGAAAAATACGCATGGAGGGCGCCGTTAGTAAAGGAAGGAGATTCATTGGAAAAGAAAATATCGATGTTCATAGAGGGATACAGAGAACTTCCAATTGTTGATGGGGATTCAATAATTGGTCTTATAAAGAACATTGACATATTGGAGGAGCTGATAGAAGAAGACAAGATTCCCCCATTAAAAGTAGAAGATGTAATGAACATGCCTGTTGAAAAGATGGATGTTAAAGAGAACGTATCCAAAGCAGCGTCCCTGATGAGAAAAACAGGAATGCACCATATAGTAATCACAGATAATGCAAAACCAATTGCAGTAGTAAGCAGCATCGATATACTCCCGCTTATACAGAAGGTAAAGAGCAAGGTTCCGATGGGAAGAGAAAAGGAAAAAACACGCTCAATTCTAATTCAGAGTGTGATTGGTTCTTCACCAAAATTGATAAAAACGATTCCATCTGCATCTCTAAGAGAAGCCGCTAAACTCATGAAAAAATATAACTTATCATCGCTTGTTGTAGATGGTGATGAAAAAACAGGAATAATAACTGCTGTTGACATAATAAAGAGTGCAGTGCCAAAACATCAAACTGTAATAGAGATAATCGGGCTTGATGATGAAGACAAAGAATACAAGCCAGATATATACTCCGAAGTGAATGAATTTGCAAAGGCATGCGAACAGATAATGCCGATTGAATTCATAAGATTAAATATAAAGAAGCACTCTCCTGAAGGGAGGAGACACAAATACACAATGAAAATGTTAGTAACTGGCAAGAAAACATTTGAAGTAAGCTCATATGGCTGGAAGTTATTTGCAGTGCTTAAAGACATGCTTAGGGAGGCAGACAGAAAGATAAAACAAGAAAAAGATAAGGTAAAGGGTAAAAAAAGTGGTTTCGGAAAATTGAGGAGCATATCTATACAGATTCAGGAAGGAGACCTTTATCCAGGTAAACCTGAGAAGGAATAAAATTAGATTTGGTTTTTTTATCTCTTTTTAGTTTATTTCATTCTAAACTGATTTTTACTTCTTTTTCAGCTTCTGAATATGTTATATGAAATCTGTATCTTCCTGACTTTATCGATCCTTCTGGAAAGTCAGAACTTGTTGAGATGTTAAATTCAGTCATCTTAACTATGTGGAGGTCTCCAAGAGAAGTTGATAAGACAGCTGATATCTCTCTATTGCTGTCTTTGCCTATGGACAGGTTTTTTATGTTGTTTGGAAATATTACCTCTACAACTATGCTGTTGTTAGGACCTAACACACCAACGGAATCAACTGCAGAGGACAAAGTGAACAATGCTCTTGAAGCTTGAATCGTAGCGAGTTCATCTTGAATGGAGATTGATCGGTTGAATAATACGAAAACAAGTGGAATAAGAAGAAGAAATATGAAACCAACGATAAGTATCGTTTCGAATGCTATCTGACCTTTGCGACTCCTTTCCATTGCATCACTAGATATAATACGAAGTGAGATTTTAAACCTTTTCCAATAGCTCTCATTCGAATAGATATTTTGCAACTTTATTATTAAACGCATATCTTGACCAATTTATTGACTTTTTCTTGATTTTTTTAGCTTTTTTTGGATAGCCCTGCATTATCTTATTCAATTTGCTTATTGTGGCTCTAAGCGAACCTGATGAATCCACTTCGTAAATAGGGCAGTTGTAATTTTCTTCAGACTTGCTAGTACAGTAATCAACCATCTCAACCTGGACGTTTTCGCTTATTTTATGCCTTGGATATCCTCTTCCCTTTAACCTTTTAATGAGCATATCTGGTCTAGTCCTGAGTATTATAACTGCATCCGCTGGCAATTGGAATTCGCATGCTAGATGGCCTTCGACTATAATATTTTGCTTATTAGTCTTTGATTTTTGAAGAGTTTCGGATTTCAATATCTTTTTAATGCGAGATATTTCTTTCGCAGTTTCTTTTTTGAGAGAATAAATATCTACAACCTTGCTGCCTTTTTCCTTACCATGCCAAAGATGTCTTTCATTTACCAGCTTATTTAAGTCTATAATTATGAATCCCTTTTTCGCAAAATAGTTTGCGACAGAAGACTTTCCTGTTCCGGGCGTACCTGTCAAAACAAAAATTGCCATGAAAACACCATACCAAAATGAAATGTAATAATCGTTGTCTACTATAGATTTAAGAGAAAAGAATTAGAAATTTACATGTGCAGATTTTTATTACAGTTATATACAATTGCCAGATGCGATATATAAAAATGTAATATTTAGAAAATCACCACTCCCCTTCTTTATAATCAGCCTTAAAGTTTATTTTTAATTCATTGAAATAATCCTGCAACTCAGCAGATTCGTCTTCTTCTAGTTCCCCTTTTTCATTAAGAAATATAAGATCATTCATAAAGAATATTACTGTCGCCTGTAATAAGCTTAACTTTCTAGAAGTATAGATTGAATCTTTCACAGTATTAAGTACCTTCTCTTGGAATAAAAGCTGTTTCTTTCTGCATATCGTCTTGGCCTTTTCAATGAACTCTATTGCGAATGAAGTCACTGGAAACTCTTTCTCGATTAGCTTTATGTCTCCTTTCGAAATTAAAATCAGATCTACAAAACGTCTGGCGTTTTCTAAAAAAATAGAATCTGAATGCTGTTCTATGGATTTTTCTATGAATGGTTCTGTTTCATTTGTCAGATCGGAAATTGATTTTTTGAGATTGGATTTGATTTCTACATTTAGCCTTTGATTTTTCAAATTATCCATGATAATAATATAATGAGATTATATTTATATTTTTTGGTGTATATAAGTTAGCTATTGAAAATAGATATCGAATAACGAAATCAGCACATTGTATATTGATGCTGATATAGAAGAATTGGGGTGTAAGGATGGTTAGTAAAAGAATAGTGATTAAAAAAGAAGCACTTCAAATCATCCTGATCCTTCTTATCTTCCCACTTGTGATGGCATTTCCAAGCCAACTTAAAATCGATGAGAATAAGAGCATTATTAAAGGACAGTTAAGCGCCACTATACAGCCGATAGCAGTGGTCTGTACAGAGACTCCCTGTATTATGCACCATAATGTTACAATAACTAATGAAGGTAATTCACCTATAAATATTGCATTGTATTTCAAACAAAATGAGGATTATGTTTTTATAGCTGAACTTGGAAAACTTGAGGCACAGGAAACTGCCGAATTTGACATACCCATGACATATACGTATAACGGCCTTACCACTGATGTTGGAAGATATCTTCTCATATCTGATACTTATTTTGCAAAAGAGTTTACAATAGCTCAGTCTTGGGAGAAATATGAGAAAACAGCACATGATGCAATAAATATTGGAGCATATGTTATTGCACCAATAATTGCATTATTTCTACTGTTGATCTTATCACTAGTCGTCAGAAATGCCGAAATGAGAAAATATGGAAAAAAGGATGAATATACCGACAAAACTCTATTTGAATTTCCGTACGGCAGAACGGCTGGAGAACAGATAGCAAATGCGCTTGCAAATCCCATCATATGGTCCATTGTACTTTTCTTTGCAATACTTCTGGTATGCCTCATAACATTCTCAACATACCAGCATTACGACATCGCCACTAAGATTGAAATTGTGGTGATTTCATTTGTAGCATCTTTAGTCATCCCGTTAATACTGATGTTGCTTACCTGGTATGCTGACATATATGAAAGAGAACCGCTAAGATTCGTAGTGGGTATGTTTGTATATGGGATCTTTGCTGCTATGATTGCATTCTTCATAAATAATCTTATAATGTATTTTGTCGGCAAAAGCCCAGATTTCATTCCTCTTGCCCTTATGACAGCTGTGATAAGTATAATTGCAAGCCCGATAATAGAAGAAATCTTGAAAGTTTTCGGTCTTGCTCTGTTTTCAAGGCACCATGAATTTGACGATGCGCTTGACGGTCTTTTATATGGTTTTGCAATAGGTATAGGATTTGCTATGTATGAAAATTGGTTTTATTTCCTTGCAAGCGTAGACCCGATAAAAACAGGAATCGACACATGGATATCGATCATAGTTTACAGATCTATTTTCAACACTTTGGCACATGGATGCTTTGTCGCATTTGCAGGGGTTATTCTAGGATATTTAAAGTCTAGAGAGAAATACAGAGAATTTTTCCATTTCGGCCTTATACCTGGAATTTTCCTAGCCATAATATTGCATCTGATTTTTAATATAACAGCATATCTTGATATTGTAAATGTAGGTGGATACAGAGCAATAGTGGCTTCTTACAATCCCCCATTTGTAATAGCAATTTCAATTGCATTTGTGATAATATATATTTTAGCTTCCATAGACACTAAGAGAATTAAAAGCGAAATGAAAGAGCAGATATAAAAAATAGATGTTACTTCTTCCCTAATTTTTTATTGAATTCTGACAAGAATCTTGAAATTGTTCCTTTTATTTCTTCTAATTTCGATTCTTTATTAGCTGAATTTTGGAGGCTGATCGAATCCAATGTCTTTACATCAAAATCTTTAGATTGTTCATTTAAAATGTATCGATCTGATTCTATCGATCCCTCATCTGCTAGCGATTCAATGGGCACAGAAAGAGACTGCTGGTTAACATGATTAGGTGTCATTTTAGGTACGTTTGAAAGTTCTTTTGTAGCTAATGAGCGCTGTAATGCCTTCGCTTCTTCCATCAGGTGTGACAGCTCCTTCTTTTTATTCTCTATTGACTTGTTTATTTCTTGCTCATCATATAATAATGAATTAAATGAATCCTCTGCTTCAGATGTCATTCTCTCCAATTCTTGAAGATATCTATTGCTGGCCTCCAATTCTACTGACTTGGAAAGAGCTAAAATCTCTTTTCTATAATCATCTATCTTTAAATCTACCTTCTCTTTTGCTTTTATGTATTCTCTTTGAATTTGCTTGATCTCATCATCAAACATATCAAGCTCTCTCGCCTTTCCAATATAATTCTCGAACTGTCGGTTAAGCGACCTTAGAACCTTGCTTGTTTCTTCTATCTTCATCTCTATTGATTTGGATGAAGACCTGAAACGTTCAAGCTGATCTTCAAGATTAACGAGCTCTTCCTGGGACCTTGAAATATTCTCCTTTACAAATTGGATGGAATTGATAAGTCTATCTTCTTTATCCTTCAATGAGGAATAGATATCATTTATCTTCATAAGCTCCTTTTCCTTTTCAATGATTTGGTTCCTGACAAGTGCGAATTCGCCACTATATTCTTCTTTCGCTTCTTGTATCTTATTTCTGATTTCATCTAATTGGTTCAAAGTGGAATTAAATACAGAATCCAGCCTCTCTTGTTTCTCCTTGTATAATTCAAGCGTCTTGTTGAGTTCGCTTATACTCTGAGGTAGGATATGTATCCTATCTTTTAATTCTTTAAGCCTTTCTTCTTTCTCAGCCATTATTGATTCCATTGCTTCTATCTGAGTCGAAAGCTTACTTTTCAGCTCAGGATGGGCTGCATCAAACAGCACTGTTTTCTGCTTATTAAGCTCAGCAATCTCTGCTCGCTTATTTACGATCTGATTAAGCTTATCCTCAAGCTCTTTGAATTCATCCTTCTCCTGTTTTTCTTTTTGATCTTTAACATAAGTTCTTGCTGGTTCTGATCTGTATTTGCCTAATAGCCTTTGCTTGGATGAAACATTCTTTTCTGCGTTTTGTCCGGTGTTAGCTCTTGTTTTTGCAGTTTTTACAATGTCGCTATTTTCCAGTGAAATTACATGTGAATTATCTCCGTTTTCAGATTCTCCTGAAAGTCTTAAAAGTATGTTTCGTTCTATCTCTCTAACTTCTCGATCTATTTCTTGATCTCTTAATTGCTGTTTCTTGTCCTTCTGTTTATGTTTTTGCTCTTCGTGCTCTTCCGCACTTCCTTTTACATGTTTAAGGATGTTTTCCGCCTTTGAATTCAATACATCAAAGTCTTGTGTGTTTTCTTTCTTATCCAGGTGATCTTCATTGCTTGTTTCTGCATCTTTTATTGCCATCGATCCGATCCGATGAGAACTCTCTCTTTTTATTTCCTTTGAATCATTCTTGACTTTAGTTGTCTGCCTTGATCTTAAGTTCATTTGAACCGATTCTATTTCCTTTTTCATCTCCTCTGTTGTTTTTTCCTTTAAAACATTAAATTTAGGCAGTTCTTCAGCTTGAACATTTGCTTTATCTTGTGTCTCCGATGAGATATGCTTTGTATATAATGAATTTCCGTTCCTAGATCTTGAAATTTTTGAAGCTTCATGAGAATTTAGAGAAACTATTTTCTGGTTCTTCTTCATCTTCATGAGAATTCGATCTGCTTCATCATTCCAAGAAACAAGTACCTTTGTGAGGCTGTAACCAACATCCACCATTTCCTCTTTTTCTAAGAGATTAATAATCAGCTTGATGTCGTGTTCTTGTGCGCCTGTCTCTTTTATAAGATCAGCCAATTCAACTATCTTCCTTTGTTTTAAGATGGAAATTACTTTATCTGCAAGTGAAATTATCTCTTCATCCATATACTCACGCTATAGACTGATTACCAAATAACTATGAATATAGCACATAATTGATATTTAAATATCTATCGCTCTTGGTGATAACTTGATCCAGCAAAGCACAGGCTAAAGAATAAGGATATTTTACAATAAGAGCCCTAGGGGAGATTCGAACTCCCAACCTACTGATTACAAGTCAGTCGCTCTGCCGTTGAGCTACTAGGGCAGTGAAAAAATTAAAAATTAGATTACTTCTTAACCACTGTTGTTTTCTTCGGCCTAAGAAACTTGTAATTGCATTTTCTGCATCTCTCTGCTCCTACCTTGTTCTTTGTCTTGCATTTTCTGCAAACTAATTGCTTCTTAAGTTTTGCATCTGCTATTGGAAACTTGCCCATAGTATCACAATTTTATATATAGAAACTGATAACATGATGAGTTAATCAACACATCAATCAGATATAATATATAAATGTTAATATTTTTAAATTATTTACTTTTTTATCTTGGCAGCGCCCCCGACGGGATTCGAACCCGCATTACAAGCTTTTCACAGCCCTTATCTGAAAATTAATGGCTACCGCAAGCTCGCGTACTATCCAGGTTATACTACGGGGGCATGATTATTAGAATAGAAGTTAAAGAAATAAAACTTTTTGCTTAACACAAAGAGAAGCTTCAATTTCATTGTGAAAGAAATTCATCCAACTTTAATCTGATTTTTTCAATTTGACCTTTTTCAAATGATGCATCATGTTTAACGTGCATGGCTGCGGAATCATCTGATGAACACAGTATTACTTTAAGTTTTTGATATCTGTTTCTTAATTTTTCTACAAGAGATGTACTTTCTCCATCTGGAAGATGGAAGTCTGCAATCAGTACTTTAGGCTCGATGCCTTCTTTTTCAAGCTTTTCTATTTCTTCCTCTCCTTCTTTTAAACTAGTAATTAGCCTGTAGTTATAATCTCTAAATGCACGAGTATATAGCTTGATTACCTGTGGGCTATCTTCTAGAATTAGAATGAGTCCTTTTTTTTCTGTGTGATAAAGTGTGTCTTCTAAAGGATTTTTGCTTATCTGATCTTTTTGCATTTTTTCTTTGGTCTCTTCGTTCTTTTCATTCTCTCCAAAATTGTTTTTTTCCATAATTAAGATATGTAAATTTAATATATAAATGTTTGTTTGATAAGAAAAAATGAGTAATTGGCACATATAGAAATTGAATAGAATTAAAGAAAAATAAAAATGAAAAAAAGAAAGAGAGCCGGCAATGCCGACCATCTAATTTAATCCTTTGAAACCTCATAAAGAGCTTTCAATGCAACTACTGCTACTCCTGGAGCCACGAACAATACTATATTGTGGACAAAACTTGTTAAGAAAGTTATGCCCATTGTTCCTACTGGCAATGCTGCCAAGACTCCAATGAATCCGTTAGCAGCCACCAAGAAAGCTATGTTTGATATCATATAGAGTTGCAATTCTTTGTCTTGTATGTTCACCAAACCAACTATAATACCGAGCAAACCAAGGAGAAGGATTGTCCATCCTGGGCCCACTACTGTTGGCATGGCTGCGAGCACAAGGGCTATGATCAAACCGAGATAGAATGCCCATGCACCTAATGATTCCATAGTATCTTTTGCCATTTTTTATCACCTTTCATTACAGCAAAGCTGTAATAAACAATTAATATTAACTAAGGATTGGTTTTAAAAACCTTAGCTGGGTTCTGTTCAGATACGGCAATCAGCGAAAATCAAGCTTTTTATAGTTTTTTGAATAAATATTTGTATGGCAACAAAATGGAGCGAAGCTTTTGTTACAGGTGGAAGAGTAATACTTGCAATAATAATCGCTGTAGTCATAGGAAGCGCATTAAAGGCAAATAGATATTTCTACAAAGACAACATAACTCCGTGGCTGCTTGGAATATTCGCTGGTGCCCTTTGCTTTATTATGTTACAAATATTGTCTAAAGGAAAATGATAATACTAATCTTTTTCCATCATCTCTTCTAAAAGCTTTTTTGCTTTTCTTCTAATTTTATTATTTGCTTTTATTATCACTATTCCCTTATTTGGTTGGCCATATAAGATCAAAGAATTTTTAGCTTTATAGATCGCATATAGGGCTGCCAAATCCTCCTCTCCTTTTACAAATATTCTTATTTTTTTCTTATCGTTTTTTGCACTCAAAGCATTGTCAATTGCTGCACACAACTCTTCTGTTATAGAAGAACGGGGATTTTCCACTATGTGAGTCGGAAATGGGATCTGATATTTTATCTTTTTTCTTCTAATTTTTCCATCATATATCCAGATGGAAGGGATTATTCTATTTTCGGATAAAAACCTTCCTGTTTCATCGCCGATTACAATAATCTTGTAGTCTTTTTTGCTTAATTTATCTGAAAGAAACTGCAGTACCTTTTCTTCTGAAAACACGTCGCCCAATGGTCTTGATAATTCCTTCCTAAGCCTGTCGTTCAATCTAAATTTTATTTTATATTGTTTCATTAAATCAAAATTAATGTAATGCAAAAATTTAAAATAGTAAATACTTCTAATCGTTTCAAAACTAAAATGCAAAATCATGGAAACAAGATAAAAATATTTGTTAATATTTGCTTTTGATTCGATTGTAATTCGTAAAAAAATCGAATAAGACGTAAATATGAAAAAACAATAAAAAACTAAAAAAGATAACCTTTTTTAATATTACACTATATAAATAACAAATAGAGGTGACATTAATGGGAATACTCCAAAGACTTTCAGGCTTATTGGGTCTGAGCAAGGAAATGGACCTAGAGGAATATCTA
>JAVZCX010000018.1:0-15923 GCA_038874185.1 Candidatus Micrarchaeia archaeon | reverse complement strand
TTTTCATTCAGGAGATAAGGGATGAGGATGGAAGCGCATTTGCGAGACTATGTGAAAAATTAGAAGGGTTCTCATGCTTTACAAGCAGCAGAGCAGGAAGAACTAATATAAAAGAGGAATATGGGGTCATTTACAATAAAAGCAAGATTGTAATTAACAATATATTAGATTTCAATCCAGATATTCAAAATAGATGGGAAAGGCCGCCATTGGCCCTAAATATCACAGCTAGAAATTCATTAGAAAAGGATGATTGGGTTCTAATTTATGTTCTTCATGCAAAACCTTCTGACGCACCAAATGAGATAAGAAATCTAGAACGATTGATTGGAAACATAAGCTATCCAGTAATAGTAATCGGAGACCTAAATGCAGACTGTTCATTTTATAACGTTTCACAAAAAGATTTCAAAGATTGGATTTGGGTGATAAAAGATGATGAAGATACTACAGTTGGTAAAAGCGATTGTGCGTATGACAGAATAATCATAAACAGAGCCGTGGTTGAAAAGTTTCTAAACTACGGAATTGAAAAGAATATAACTTTAGACATGTCTGATCATTATTTAATATGGATAGCTATTAATTGATTTTTTCACCAAAATCTGATTTAATCTTTTCAGCTAAATTCGATTGATTTTTATTTAGTTGCTTTTATTATCATTATTTAGTCTTTCTTTCAGTTCTTTTAGTACACTTCGTATTCTCTCAAGTTCTTCATTATACTTTTCAATTTCGCTTTTCATTTCATCCTTTTTCTTTGAATCTGAATCAGTTTGTTTCTTATGTGGGTGTCGCATAATTTGCTGCTGTTTATTCTCTTCCTTTGTTTTTTGTTGAGGTTTTATACTTGATGTGCTGGATCTTGGAACTGTTTTCGCAATGGAGCTTGATTTAAAGATGTCTTCACTCTTTGGCTTATTATTTGTAACTACACCACTATTCGTAATCACAGCAGAATCCTTCGTTTCTTTTTTGACATTTTCTTCTTTCTTAATCTCTTTTTTATTGGTTGTTTTAGCTTCGTTCTTTACTTTCTCTTCTTTTTTGACTTCTTTCATCTGTTGGTCCTTTTTCTTTTTATTCTGAATGTGAAAATAAGAATTCCATGTCTTGCTGATTATTGAATCTGATTCTTTATTTACACGTATAAAATCATCTATGAATTTTTCGACTTCTGGATAAAGCCTGAGATACTTGCTTACACAAGTTGCGAAATTGTCACCTTGCCACCAATTATTCACAATATATTTGTTATGGCCGCGATTATAAAAGTGATAAATCATAAGGAGATCTTCTGCATTAAGGCGCTCAATCTTTGCATCAATCGGTGCTACAGTGCTTATTCCGTCTCTTAGATAATAAAGCGCAAGTATTATCTGAGCAGTCGTATCTTTCCTCCAGTCTTTCCGCTTATTTACCAATCCTTTTATGTACTCATCATTTCTTCCATATCTATTAAACATCAATGCCATTGTGTCCGGCATTATTTGCATTGGAGACAATTCGCCAGACTTTCCTATCTTTTGCACAAATCTTGATTCTGCAACTGCAACTAAGTATGTAATTCTTGGATCTATACTGAGTCTCATTGCATGATATTTTATGTCTGGCCAGTGCTCAAGCGCTCCCCTGAATATAGTTCGTTCTTCATCATCCAGATTTCCATTTAGCTTTTTGATCAGATTTTCAAGCTCTTCCTTATTCCATCTTCTTAATGTTTCCTTTATGGCCTTCACTTCCTTTGATGTGTATCTCTTTCCTTCATCAGAATCAGATGAATTGATTCCTGCTTCAACCTTTTTTTGCATGCTTTCAATAGGTGTGTTCAGCACTCTTCCATCTTTGGTCCTGCATTCTGAACAGAGGTTTTTACCGAATTTTTCACCTCTGCATGTCTCGCCCGGTTGCAATGTAAATAAATACAATCCGCTTCCTTTCGGACATACTTCTGGGGCTTCATAATCAGCATTAGCTATTTTAGGAGAAGAAATGATTAAGGAAGCTGATAAAAGAAGAGAACTCCATATAATAGTGGACTTTTTACCTTGATTGGTTTGGGTAAACGAATTCTTATTTATTTGATTAGCTCCTTCTTTTTCCATGTAAATTTTAATACAAAAGATATATATAAACCTTTCGTTATGCAGCGTTCTTAAGAGATTTTATGCCATTAATTCCTTAACATTTTCAGGATTTCTTATCTTCTCAATAAGTGAAAGATACTCTGACTTTATCTCCCTGTAGTCGCCTAATTCTGAAATTCTTTGTGAAATTTCTTCTAAGATTAGTGAATGCTGAGGTCTCTGATCCTTCAGCCTATCTATTGCATACTGAGTTGCGCTGTTGTAGAAAAGAAATTCAGCGATTTCTTCTTTTGGCAGCTTAGACTTCTTTGACAAATCATCCAGCAGCTTCTTCTCCTTCTCATTCAATCTGTTAAAAAGTGCATTCATTTTTGTCTCCTCTTTTTCTTTTCTGTCAAACTTCTGCGAACTTAATGCCACCATACCACCTTGATTATCCATACCTTTTAAGATTTATAAATCTAATTTTGCAGATTTATCTATGGTCGTATTTGAAGTTCTTGTTTCTGTATTCATTGTAAGCCTGATGTCACTGATCGGAATATTTACAATTTATTTTAAAGAAGAGACAGTAGAAAAAAGCCTTTCAATTCTTATAAGCTTGGCTGCAGGAACGCTGCTTGGAGCGGCATTCTTGGATTTGATACCTGAATCATTTGAAATGATAGAAGTAAAAAATGCAATGATTCTTGTGCTTGTAGGATTTCTTTTATTTTTCGTACTAGAGAAATTTATTCTATGGCATCATTGCCATGAGAAGAGATGCAAGCATCGAGAAAGAAGGACTGCTCTTCCTTATTTAAACATAATCGGGGATGGAATACATAATGTTGTGGATGGGATGGTTATTGCAGTTGCTTATCTGACAGATCCATCCTTAGGAATAGTAACAACAATTGCAATTATGATGCACGAAATCCCACAGGAGATCGGTGATTTTGGAATCCTTCTCTACGGGGGTTTAAACAAATGGACTGCACTTGCACTTAATTTCCTTACTGCACTAACTGCAATGATCGGAGCAATAGTAATACTGATTCTTGACGTATCATTTCAAAGCATTACTGCATTTCTCCTTCCATTAGCTGCAGGACATTTTATATACATCGCAGCTGCAGATTTAATACCTGAATTGCAGATAACTACAAGCAAGAAAGAATCTGCAATACAACTGGCCCTGCTAATAATAGGTATTCTACTGATCATGATTGTAGGCGAAGTATTCAAGCATTGATCAATATCTAAGTATCTCAATCAAAAAGAAAATAACTATCAGGGTTTCAAGTATCAGCATTCTCACAGTTTGAATTCTATTCACTATCGTATTGTAGAAGCTCTCTATAATGTCAAGCTTCTCTTCTACGCTCTTTTTCCAGGTATCAAGCTTAAAAGAAAGCGAAGCTGCACTATACACCTTCGCAAGATATGGATCACCGACCAGCTTTAGCGCGTTTTCAACCCTCTCAATAACCTGTGTAACATCAAGCTTTACCTCTTCCAGCCTATTCAGCGTTTTTGAAAACGGATCCAGCGCAATCATAGTCCATTCAAGCTTTGAAGGGGTTAACTTATCATAAGCCAGCTCTATCTCCTTATCGAGCATGTCATCATATGTTCTCAACTCTAGAAGCTCGATGTTTGCATATTCTAAAACTTCTAGCGTGTCAAGAGAATCTCTTGGATCAATTATGAATGCAGCATTCCAGTCGACAAACACTATGTCGTCATCGAAATAAGAGACTGATGTCTTTAAAGTATCTTTTATCTGGATTTCGCTAAGATTCTCCACCTCTGCTCTTAGCACAGATGCGATCTTTCCGCTGTATTGATTTACAATCTCACTGACATTGATTTTCTTTTCAAATTCCTTAGCGACAAAGATTATATAATCCTCATAATCTAACTTTTCAATCGGTTTTACTAGCGCCTCCCCCAACTCTTTCTTTATTTTTTCTACCTGCTTTAGTGCCTCTTTCTCCAATGATTCATTTTCAACGAGAGAACTGCTTAACTTCTCAAGCTCATCAAATGATCCTGAGAAAGGCAAGGAAAATCTTAAACTTACCACTCCGAAATCATATAATTTCACAGTTATCTTGAACGACATCTTATTGTTTGGAGATATCTCTAATTGTTTTTCACCTAAAGTAATAAGATAAGGCGGCTGGCTATATTTTACATATCTGGGCGTAAGCTTTGTATACTGGATCTGTGACTCGACCGGCCTTTTCCCCAATACCTTCTCAAGCTTTTCAAGATGAATCTCACTTGCGATGTCAAATGCATAATAGATGTAGATTTTTCCATCCTTAATTTTCATGATCCCACCAGATGATTAAGATGTGTTTACAAAAATTGGTAGTATACAACATATTGTTATGAAATATTATAAATGAATAGCCTAATAGAAAGATTTATAAATCTTAACAACTTCATTATAAGCACTAATAATATAAATCTAAGTGTTTTGTATAGACGGTGATCCTAAAGCTTAATTCTTTTGCTTCAAGTAATAAATCTTTTATAGATTTTGACTTACTTGTAGCCTTCTATGATTTTAGAGGTGTATGAATGGTTAAAGAGAAATGCCCAGAGTGTGGCAGCACAAAACTTATTAGAGACTATGAGCGAGGCGAAGTAGTCTGTGGAGAATGCGGATTCGTTATATCCGAGAATATGTTTGATTCAGGTCCAGAGTGGAGAGCCTTTGACAGCGAGCAGATGGAGAAGAGAGCAAGAAGCGGTGCTCCATTGAAGCTGACAAGGCCAAACAAGGGATTGGTAACTGATATTGATCAGTACAATAGAGATATCAGAGGAGTAAAGATCAGCTCCAAGAAGCAGGCACAGTTCTATAGAATGAGAAAATGGCACAAGAGAGCTTCAGTCTCATCTTCAATGGAAAGAAACCTCCAAATTGCTTTAAGCGAGCTTGCAAGAATATCTTCATATTTAGGACTTTCAGATTCTATCCAAGAAGCAGCTGCTTTGCTTTACAGAAAGGCAGTTGAAAAGGGATTGATAAGAGGAAGACTCATTGAAAGCGTGGTTGCTGCAGTAGTGTATGCAGTATGCAGAGACTATGGAATTCCAAGAACTCTTGATGAGATAGCAGAAATTGCAGGAGTTGAAAAGAAAGAAATAGGAAGAACCTACAGGTTCATAATGCACGAGCTTGAGATGAAAGTTCCGCTTACAGACCCAAGAGAGTATATATCAAGATTCGTTACTGCATTAAAGCTCAGCGGAAAGGTGCAGGAGCTTGCAATAAAATTATTGCAAAAAGCAATGAGCAAGGGACTTGTCTCTGGAAGAGGTCCGACTGGAGTGGCTGCAGCTGCAGTATACATTGCTTCTGCAATGATTGGAGAAAGAAGAACGCAGAAGGAAGTTGCTGAGGTTGCTGGCGTGACGGAAGTCACTATCAGAAACAGATACAGGGAACTCAAGGACGAGCTCAAAATAGACGTAGATCTCTAAATTGTCAAAAATAATATATGTATGCATGGTGAAAATATGAAAACAATAGAAAAAACAATTGGTAAAAATGAATATCTGAAATCAGTAGTTGAACAATACTACTATAAGAAAAGTGAAAAACCTACACGAAAAGGCTGGAAGCTTCTTGAAGAAGGAGACAGAAAAGGATTTGAACAGCTGATGAAGGAATACAGAAAAATGAAAAAGACATCAGACAAGGTATGCGCAATACTAAAGGCTGTTGAAAAGGCCAACACTGAAGCAAGGATAAATGCTCTTTGCAAGGAGATTGCTTCAACAACTGATACTGGGAGGATAATAAACATTATAGACACTGCATATCCTGACAGCCAGATCGCAAGAAAGGTGATAGAAACAGCGCATGCTGAATGCTATACAAACATGGCAAGAAAAACAAGCGAAATAATTGAAAGAGCAAAGGAACTCAGAGAGATAATAAAATCCTTTGATCTATAATTTTCTTTTTCTATTTTTTATTTTATTGAATTTTTGCATTCATCGCTTCAAGTACGTCTTTTATATTTGCATTTGTCTTTATAGCAGTCACATTGAAATGAGTCCTTGAAACAGAAAAACCCTTTGATTTAAGTGCATTGAACACATCCTCAAACTTTGGAGAAGGAATATCATATTTGTCAGCAATGGCATGCAGATCAAAATAAAATGGCGGCATGTTGCTCTCTGCTTTCATCAGATTAAGAATAGAGTCTATCTCCTTCTTGCTTTCATAGCCTCTTTCTCTGTTCAGAATGATCATTCTATCAATCAGTTCCGCATCATATATTTGCCCAAGCCAAAGATCGCCGGCCCAGTCAAGATTTGAACCGCAAAGCTCGCATTTTTTATCAATGTTTGGCCTATCAAAAGTCCTGATGTCGCCACATTTTTGGCATAGCGAAACAAAGCCTAGCTGAAGCATTGAATCATAAGCTGATTTTGCTGACTTTTCAACTCTGAGGATTACTTTCATGTAATGCCTCTTCGAAAGAGAAAATACCGGCTTTATTCCTAGATGAAGAGGGGCTGCAGTTTTGACTACGTTTCCTATCAATATCCTTAATCCCACCTCATGACATATAGAGCTTTGCATAGGCTTTGAACCATAATTGATTATGCATGCCCTAGGATGGGCGCCGCACAAAACTGCAGTGTCTGTAGCTGTCACTGAAAGAAAGCCTTTTTTCGAAGCCCTAAGATTCAGAAGCGCAGCCCTTATGAAAGGCACTGGCGAACCAAATGGATCCAATTCAATAAAGTTATATTTCATTCCTCCCCTGTAAAGATGATGATTTATATCATCATTCACGACATTAGTAGAAATTAATTTCTCTTTGAGCGTGTTTAACTCTATATTTTTAGAGATGGTGTTGCATGCAACCTGATCTCCGTCAACAAATGTAATATGCTCAATATTTTCATTTTCTATTGCATATCTGATTCCCCTTATTCCAGACGCTGCCATTCCATCGCATATTCTTAACGGCATGCCTTCGTTTTTTGACAATTCAGTTGCTAATCCACCTACGACTAGAGAAGAAATATCTCTGTTAAATCTCATATGTGGATTATAAAAAACAGAGTCTGTGACTGTAATCTTTGCTTTTCCCTCTTCAATGAATTTAGTTTCGTTCATATCTATTTAATATGCAACAAGATTAATAATATTTATCAAAAATATACTTCAAAATATTGTATAATTTCAAAATATCGTGTAAAGTGATAAAATGAAAAAAATTGCAAAGGTAAATGAAATTCCTGCCAACGGATGCAAAGTTTTTGAAGTTGATGGAAGGAAAATCGCTATCTACAATATCTCTGGGAAAATATATGCGGCTGATGCCGAATGCACCCATATGAAAGGACCTCTTTGTAAAGGAAGAACGATAATAGAGGAAGGAAAACCTTATGTGCAATGTCCCTGGCATGGAGCTGTTTTTGATTTAGAAACAGGCAAACCAATGAGCGGTCCTGCAAAAAATCCAATTAAAATATACAAAATAAAGATAGAACAAGAAGATATATATCTAGAGTAAGATTAAACAGATTAAACGGATTAAACTAATTTAAAGCCAAAAAAATAGAGAGATAGAAAAGATAAAATAAAAAGATAAAATAAAAAATCTATTTAGTATAGGATTGAGTTTACTTTGTGCATTATCATGAATGCAGCAAAATAGGAGACAAATGCATGAAGAGATGTCCATCCTCCGGTGTACATAAGCACGCCCTGGCTAACTAAGATTGCTTCTATTGCTGTTCCTGCTGCTGCAATCCATACGCTGCTAAAGAAACCTAATTTAGTATCAAATTTTCTTGGAAACAGAACTGCATAGGTAAAGCCTGCGCAAAATGCAATTCCCATAACTTCTATTGGAACCGCCCCTAATTGCAATATGCTTCCAGATGTATACCAGTATCCTAATAAAAGGCCAAGATTTTCAAATATAAAATCAAACACCAAAAGGAAAATTCCCAATTTGATTGCACGCGAATTCAATTCCTTTAATTTTGATTTTGGAGTCTTATCTTTTACCAGGTAATAAACAGTGCCCCACATACCTATTGCTGTAAAGAGAAGAAAAACCCATATGCTCATTGTCAACATATCCTCACCTCATTAGCTTGATTTGATCTAGTTGATCTTAATAATATTATTTTAAAGTAGTATTAATTGTAATGTGAATTGTAGTATGAATTCAGTCTTTCATAAGATAATCATCAATGCTCTCTAAATACTTCTTTACCTTTGGCTGGAATTCATTCAAATATTTCTCTACATGGGATGCAAGAAGTTGCTTTGTTTCTCCATCAAGTATTTTTCCTGCCCTATAGTCATCCTTCAGTTTTTGGAATTCAGAATCGCTCTCAATGAAATGCGCGCCTAAATATTCAATCACTACTGACTTCTCAGGGTCTCCACCATATTTTCTTTGCTCTTCCACAGTGGGCTGGCCGCCGGTCAATGCCTGCATACAAAGCTTTGCTGCTTTTTTCGGATCCTCATCCAAGAAAATCGCACTTCCAGGCTTGCTCTTTGACATCTTGCTTCCGCCTTTCAATCCCCTAAGGAAGCGCATATGAACTGTTGCTGGCTTGACAAAGCCTGCTCTGTCAGCGATATCCCTTGCAAGCCTAAGATGCGGATCTTGGTCTATTGCAATTGGAACAAGAACATGATGCGGGCCATCAAGCTCTTGTGGAAGTAAAATATCTGCAGCTTGAACAACTGGATAAAACCATTGGCCTGGATTCTTTGACATATCAAATCCATATATTGCCTTTATCTCATTCATAGTGCAATGCCTTGATAGCTTTATTGCAAGATTGTATATTTTAGTATACTGCTGATGAACCAAAATCCTTGTCTTTTTAGGATCAAAACCCAATGCCAACAGTTGAGCAGATATCAATTTTGCATTTTCAAGCGATTCTTTCTGGTCTTTTGCCTTTCCTGTTACATATGCCTCGTCATCAGAAATCGTAAGAAGAACTGGAAGATTGTATTCTTTTTGCAATGCAACTACTAAATCCATTGTCCATTTATGCCCAAGATGGAGCGAACCGGATGCATTTACTCCGGTTATTATTGATGCTTTATTTCCTTTCTCTATTGCAGATAGAAATTTATCGAAATCCCTGTGAGAGAATACGAAGCCTCTCCTGAAAGCCTTATAGTTTGGAAGCTTTTTGATTGTTGAAATAGGCTGTGTTCCAAATTCCTCTACAAGCTTCTGATAGTTTATTTCTTCATCTGAAACATCAAATGGATCAATATGCTGCATATCATCACTTTTCAGTAATTCAGAAATAAAGATACTGATTTGGATATACTTTTATTCCGTCCTTATCAATCTTGTATGGAACTGGCTTCTTTATGATATCGCTGCCTCTCATCTTTACTACTTCAAGAGTTTTGATTGTATATCCTTTATTCTGAATGTCAGTAAGCTTTATCACTCCGTCGCAAAGCGGCTCTATTCCAATCTCTTCTGTTCCTGACTTTGCTTCTGAAATTAAGAGGGTGGTTGTACCCCAGCTTCTCAATGTATCAATCAATTTCATCATTTCTTGCCTTTTCTTTTGCTCATCTTCATAAAGCATTGTCAATGGAGTGATTGGGTCTATTACAAGTCTTTCTATTTCGAGTTCAACTATAAGGTTGAATAGAGTGTTTTCCTGAGAAAGGAATTCCTTAGCTTCATGAATTGGATACTCGATGAATATGAATTTCTTCTGCGCCTCGTAAGCTGAAAAATTCCATCCGAATTTTGCAAGGTTCCTGTACATTGATCTCTTTCTCTCGTCAAAAGATATATAGAAACCGCTTTCCTTGTAATCAGTTATTCCCTTATAAAGAAATTGTGATGCAAGAATTGACTTACCAGAACCTGTACCTCCCGATACAAGAACCACGCTGCCTTTAGGCAATCCCCCACCAAGCATGTGGTCCAAGCCTTCTATTCCAACTGGGGCGATTCCTGCCTTAATCGTCATTTTCTTCACCTTTATCTATTAATTATCTATAACCTTTGTTCAATAAGATGAAACGAATTGCAAATTCATCCCTTTTTATCTTCTTTTTGCAAAAGCTCCTTTCCTCTTTCAGCCCTTGCATCTAATATCTTTGCCAGTTTCTTTCTCTCCTCTGGAGTCATTGTTCTCTCAACTATCTCCTTCAGAAGGTTTGAGATTGTATGAACATGATCCAATATCAATGCCTGAGCATCGTGCTGCTTTATTACTATTTCATTTGGCTTTATTATTTCAACCCCTATCGGGCCGTAATTGTCACATATTCTTGCAAGGGATGGAAAGTTCTTTGTAAGAATTGTCACCTTTGCTGCAGCTGAGAAATCCCCGCCTTCAAGAGGTATTGCTCTTTCGATATCTCCTACACAGTAAACAACATCCTTTTCTGAATTTAGCCTTCCCACTAACTCAACAAGAAGCTGCTCTATCTTTTCTTTGTCTTTTCCTATAGCATCGAAATACAAAGTAGAAAGCACGCCACCTTCTTCTATTGTTTTTTCTGTTAATTGCTTTATATTTTTGATCTCTTTCTTATCATTTGACATTATAACACCTTCATATTCAATCGTTTAATGCTTTAAATCTTAATATTATTATTTGTCAAGATATAATAATCTTGTTTTATAATGATCTAAGATAATGATCTAAGGTAACCCATAGTATGCATAGCTAATAACATATCCATATTTCCTTTATCATCGCTAATAATATATTCACATTTCCTTTATTATCGCTATTGCTTCCTTTATCGGAAGCTGTTTTTCTTCTCCAGATTGCAGATTTCTAAGTGTCACTCTCTGAAGTTCTGCTTCCTTTAACCCAATTATTGCAATATATTTGAATTTCATTGAATTTGCATATTCTAATTGCTTCCTAAGATCTCTCTCAGTAATATTAAGTGAAACTTTTAATCCTGCTTTTCTCATTATTGATGCAACCTTTATTGAGTATTTGTATGACTCATCCTTTATGTTTGCAACATAAACATCAGACTGTGAAAATGGAGAATCTGTTTTTATTCCTTCTCTTTCTTTTATTATCTCTGCAATTCTATCTATTCCTAATGAAATGCCTACTGCGGGTGAGGAGGAACCATAAAGACCCAAAAGCTCATCATATCTTCCACCCCCACCTATACTAAGTTGCTGAGGTCCTGATTTAATTTCAAATATCGGCCCGGTATAATAATCAAGCCCCCTTGCTAGGGAATAGTCAATCTCTATATTGTCAACTCCGTACTCTTTTGCAATCTCAACTATTTCTGCAAGCTTGTCGCTTCCTACAAACTCCTTCTTTTTAGATATGATTGACTTGAATATTAGCTTTATTGATTCTTCTGATATTCCTGCCTCCATCATCTCATTTTTCACTCCTCCTTCTCCCTTTTTGTCAAGCTTGTCAAGTATTCTTATTGCTACAGGTACTAATGCCTTTTCCACTCCTGCCTTTTCCATCATGTCAAACAAACATTCTCTGTTATTTAATTTGAACTCAACATCCCTGAAACCGAGTGCAACCAATGCATCGTTTGCACATGCTATCAGCTCTGCTTCGCATTTCATGCTGCTTGAACCGATGATATCTATGTCTGACTGCCAAAACTCCCTAAATCTTCCTTTCTGCGGCTCATCTCTTCTCCAGACCGGACCAGATCTAAATACCTTTATAGGCTTTGGAAGAGAGGTGTTGGATATGAACCTTGCAAGACCTACTGTAAAATCAAACCTTAGCCCCATGTCATCTATCTGATATATCTGCTTCTTTACTTCCTCTCCTGATTTTCTTCCAAGAACTTCAAGATATTCCAATGCAGGAGTATCATATGGATCAAAGCCGTAAGACATGTAAACATTTTCAACTGTTGAAACTATTCTTCTTCGCATGCTGGCTTCGATTGGATAAAAATCCCTCATTCCTCTTGGAGGTTGATTAATCATTCATAACACCTTAATCAGTTAAAACCAATTGATTCTTTACAAATTTATAACTATGCCAATTATTATCCCTTATAGTGATATATCCTGAAGCACTTAGCTTGTTGTCTTTTAATTTTATCACACATTCATTCAGAGAAGAAATTGATGTCTCTAGATTCTCACCGTGTACGCCAAGCTGCATTGTAGAAACAATTGTGACTCCTTCATTTCTTAATTTGCCTAAAAAGAACTGCAAAAATGAAAACACCTCATTTGCACCAAATGTTTCTATCAAAGTTGAGATGGAATGAAGAACAACCAACGGTTTCTTACCTTCCTTTCTTATTTTGTCTAAATATTCGGAAACAGATATGGAAAGAGAACTTAATGTAAATGGAACCTCAAGACACTTTACATTTTGAGATGCAGAACAGACATTAAACTGCTGGGAATAACTATCTATGTAGAATATACTGCATGTTTTTTTATTACAGCTCCAATTATTTTTCTCAGCCATTGCCATCCAGTTGCTAACACCTAAATCAGTAAGTATTATGATTGGTGAGATACCAAGTTCACAACAATTATCTCTAACCATCTTCATTAATATTGGTTTTTTTCCAGAATGAGGCGTTCCGAGTATCAATACTGATGTTCCTTCAATAATTCCTTTTCCAAGCAACCTGTCAAGCGATTTGCTTCCAGATGATAAGAATTTATTTTTCGCAGTATTTGTCTTTGTAATTCTTTTTATGCTTGCAATTCGAGATTTTTTCTTATTTGTTTTTTTCTTAATAGATTTTTTTTTCTTGGTGATTTTTTGCTTTTTTGTCTTATTTTTACTCTTTTGCAAGGCCATTCAGATCCACCTATTGCTATCCGAATCAACGCATTTAATTCAGATAATTATTGGACAGAAATAATTATAAATATGTTTTAAAGATATATTCACATCTTAAAATATAAGCGTGAAAAAATATGAAAGTAGGAATTCTTTCTGATACACACATCGGATATCCAAGGTTCTATGAAGATTCCATAGAACAGGCAGAGGAAGCTTTTAGAGAAGCATGCAACAATTCAGACATTGTTTTGATAGCTGGAGATATATTCGATACAAAGACACCTAAATTCGAAGTTATTGCAAAGGCAATGGAAATCTTTTCTTACGGGAAAAAAATAGATTGGAAAGAAAAGGGAATAGAAAGCAAAGAAGGCCTTCTTCCAGTAGTTGCAATCCATGGAACACATGACAGAAGATCAAAAGGAATGGTAAATCCAGTAGAACTGCTTGAAAGAGCTGGAATTATAACTAATGCAAGCGACAGAATTGTAGTTTTTGAAAAAAGAAACAAAGACGGAAGTATAGAAAAGATCGCGATTCACGGAATAGGTGGGACGACAGAGGATTCGATAAAGGAAACTATAAGACAACTAAATTTCAAGCCTATAGCTGGAGCATACAACATACTAATGCTGCATCAAACAATTAAGGAAGTAATACCTATGGCTGAAGGGATCTCTTTAGATGAGCTTCCAGATGGATTTGATCTTTATTTATGCGGCCACATACATAAAAGAGTAGTGATGGAAAAAAACGGAAAGAAACTGCTTATTCCTGGAAGCACTGTTATAACTCAACTAAAGAAAGAAGAAGAGGAACCTAGGGCATATGTGATTCTTGACACCAATACAAATGAAATCAAATTTGTTGACATAAAAAGCAGAAAATTCCTTTATGGAGAGATAGAATTCAAGAATGTTGATCTTAAAGATGTAAACGATGGAATAAGAAATAAGATTGACGAGCTTTTACAAAAAGGAAAAGAAATCAAAGGAAAGGATGAAATTCCAATAATTAGAGTGGTTGTATCTGGAACTCTGAAACAAGGAATAAAAAGAGAAAACCTAAGCCTTCAAGATATACATTCAGAATACGAAGATAAATGCATACTTCAGATAGACAATGAAATGGATGAACAAGGTTTAAAGGAAAAGCTTGAGTCACTAAGAAATATGTACAAGCAAAAGATGTCTGTAAGAGAGATTGGAATACAATCAATAAAAGAAAGGCTTCAAAGCACGAGCGCAAAAGATATCGATGTTGAATTCCTTATGGGCATGCTCCAGGATGAAGATAACATAGAACTTGTTCTGGAAGAGATGATAAAAAAGAAGCAGAACAAGTAAAATAATAGAAACAAAAATAGATAGAAAACAGATAGAACGAATAGATATGACAAAATCAAATTTTAGAATATTTATTAGAATACCATGCTAATTTTGAAAGTGCCTTAGCTGCGACATATGGCGAGGTGTATGTTGGCACCCCTCCGTTCTCCAATAGCACTCTGTTTTGCTCTGTATAATCCCCTCCAATTGTAACAACCACCATTGGTTTCTCCATCTTTTGAGAATAAGAAGCTATCAGATCTATTATGCTAGCATCAAGGCTTGCTGTCTGCATCAATGGAGTGAGCACCAACATGTCTACATTTTTATCTTTGAACATCTCTTCAAGTGCTATTCTAAATCTGGCAACATCTGCATCTCCCGCGAGATCAAGAGGATTAGATATGTTAACATGCATCGGCATTGACTCGCGAAGCCTGGCCTTTGTTTCTGTACTCAATTCAGCCATATTCAGGCCGTTTAAAATGATTTGATCAGAGGTAAGAACGCCAATTCCCCCTCCATTTGTTATTATCCCAACTTTGTTTCCCTTAGGAAATGGCTGAAGAAATATTTTTGAAAAATCAAACAAATCAGTCAAGGATTCTACCTCTATTATTCCTGCCTGTCTGAATGCGGCAGAATAAACTGCGTAATCTCCAGCCAATGCAGCTGTGTGTGAAGCGGCAGCCTTGACACCTGCCTGCGTCTTTCCAGCTTTTATAAGTATGATTGGTTTTCTTTTTGTCACTTTCTTTGCAACCTCTAGGAACCTTCTTCCGTCCTTTACCGCCTCTATGTACATTGCAATTACCTTAGTTCTTTTGTCTTCATTTAAATATTCAATAAGATCTGTTTCATCAATTACCGTAGCATTTCCATAAGAAACAAACAAAGAGATTCCAACACCCATTTTTGCAGCTAAGTCCATTACTGCAGCACCGACCGCTCCGCTCTGGCTTATGAATGCAATTTCACCTGCCTTTGGCCTTCCTAATTTATATACTGGATTAAAAACAGAATCCACTCTTGAATAAGGATTAATAAATCCCATGCAGTTTACTCCTATCACCGCCATTCCATATCTTTCCGCTATCTCTTTTACTCTTTTTTCATCTTCAACGTTTCCAACCTCTGCAAACCCACTGGTTATTATCACGATATTCTTTATTCCTTTCTGCCCGCATTCATCAAGGACTTTAAGAACTGCTTTCTCTGGAACAACAATTATTGCAAGATCAACAGGGCTAGGAATGTCTTTGACAGATGCGAATGCATGCTGATAAAGAATCACATCAGCGGAAGGATTTACAGGATAAACAGGACCTGAGAAACCTCCTTCTACAAGATTCTTTAGTATTACATGACCTATTTTGTTTGGCTCTTTCGATGCTCCTATCACCGCTATTGATTCCGGCTCAAACATTTTCTTAAGGTCAAATCTCATGATATCACTCAACTATTCTGACATCCACTACTTCGCAACCGCCGCCCCTGTCCTTTGAGTGCACTATGACTGGATTAAGATCCAATTCCTTTATTCTCTCTGTAAGTGCTATTGAGTTAACTTTCATTATTACATCAATCAAAGAATCAACGTCATATTCCTTTCCTCTTGCATTGAATATAGGATAAGACTTAAGTTCAGAAAGCATCTCCTTAACGTCGTCGATTTCAACTGGGCACACCCTTATAGATATGTCCTTCATTATCTCTG
>JAVZCX010000017.1:0-15939 GCA_038874185.1 Candidatus Micrarchaeia archaeon | reverse complement strand
ATTGGAACGCTATTAGAAAATAGTGACGATCCAAAGAAGCTTTGCCAAGAGATAGTTAAAAGAATAAATAAAAAGTAATACGATGCATAGAAAAATTAAGAGGCAGATTTGATGCTTATAACCACTTATGAAGCAATAGCAAGGTTAATCATTGCAGCTGCAATTGGAACTCTAATTGGATTAGAGAGAAAGAGAACAACAAAAAACTATATAGATATAAAGACTTTTTCTTTCTCAGCTATTTTTGGCTGTATAAGTGCAATGTCTATCCTATTTGAAATTCCATTTTCTGAGTTCTTTCCAATGCTTGGATTTATAATGGTGCTTGCACTTACATATGATTTGCTGAAAAATGCAGAAAAGAAGAATGGCCCAGATAAAATAAGTTCTTATCTAATGCCGATTCTTTTCCTTTCTGGACTAATGGTTGGAAGTGGACTCGTATGGGAAGCCGCTGCATCTGCATTTTTAATTATTGGAACACTTGCTATTGGAAAAAAATTAGAAAAAACAATCGAGCTTTTGACAGATGAAGAAATAAGTGAATTAATCCAGATAGGGATAATACTATTCATCCTCTTTCCAATATTGCCACAAAAACCAATTGAGATTTATGGAATAAGCTTGGATCTATTTCTAGTGTTTGCATTCTTTCTGATTGTAACTCTATTGAATTTCTTTGCATTCTTAGCTTACAGGATTTTTAGAAGAGAAAATGTAAGTGTAACTGGTTTCATTGGAGGGATAATAAACTCAACATATTCCATATATCAATTAAATAAAACAAAGCAGGGAATAAGCAGCGAAGGCGTAATCTCTGCTATGCTTGGAAGCATACTTAGAAATAGTCTGTTGGTAGTAATAGTGATGAATGACATGATCAATAAGGTTCTTCCATTGTTCGCGCTTATAGCAGGGATGTTTGTTTTGCTTGTTTTGAAGGAAAGGACGTCCAAAAAGAAGAAATATACAATAGAAAAACCAATAACTGTAATAAACAGCGCATATGCAACTCTTTTCTTGATAGCTGCATTGATCCTATTTCAATTAAGCGCAAAGAACTTTCCTCAATTCCTACCAATCGTTTCATTCATTGCTTCAACAATAAGCAGTGGATATACCATGCTTTCCTTGGGAAGCGTATATACTGCGATAAGTCAAAAAGAGCTCCTTCTCTCAATAGCAACTGCAATAATTGGAAGCTTTGCAACGTCTACAGTAACTGCATTTTTGCTGAATAGAGAGGTAGGTAAAAAGACTCTGAAATATTCATTGATTGCAACTGTTTTACTTTTGGCATACTTACTTATAGCACATGTTTTATAAAACAATATAAAATAGTTAAACGCAAAATAAGTTTAATATATTATTTATTAATAAATGAAATCAGAGAAGTGGCTTTTGAACTGCTGTAGAAATGGGTCTTTTGACATCTAATGGAAGCTTTTCCTGTACTATACTCTCTTCCCTCTTTCTTTTTTCTATTATTCTTTTAAGAAGATTATTTGCTTTTCTTGTCACATTCCTAACATAGTTCTCATTCTTAAGGAAATCAGTATTTGCATCTATCCATATTGTAGGTATCTTTTCTGAAAGGCTGCGAAACTCCTGCCTATATTCATTTATCAATCTTCCCCAGTAGTCATAATCCAACGCTTCTCCCGTCCTTCTCTTTTTTAGCCTTTCGTTTAAGCAAGTATCAACATTTATATCTAAAAATATTATTCCATCTGGCTCTTTAATCCCATATATCTTCATTATAGATTCTCTATGCCTACAATACTCATTGAATGCTTCTTTGCTTAGTTTTCCCATTTCATGAAGATTTCTGGCAAATAAAAGATCACCATAAATTGACCTGTCTTCGAGAGCTATACCTTGATATGCTTTGATATTCATGTTTGTTACAAATCTTGCATTCAGATAAAACATCTGAGAAGCATATGCAAAAGATTCTTTCATTCCACTCTCATAGAAATCCTTCAAAAAAGGATTTTGATCGACTCTTTCCCTAAAAAATTTAACTTCTGGCGCTCCTTCTGGAAATTCAATTCCTCTTGTAAACGAGAATACAAGTGGGGGCTTTTCTAAAAGAGATCCCAGGTCTGTTTTTCCACTTCCAGATATTCCCTCTATAGCGATATGAAGAAATGCCATAAAAACCAATTAGATAATCTACAAAAAGAATATAAATTATTTGAAGCCATTCTGCTATTAATTTATTGCTGTTTTTCTTATATTTGTTATATTTGACATTATATTTACTCTCGGTTTCTTAGTTTCCACCCTTGTAGTTGCAATGACTTAATTATTCTTTCTTCTATCTGAAGATGAAATCTCTTCAAATCCTCATCGCTCATATCGTTATTTGCATCTATTCTTAATAACCTCTGCCCATATGTTGGAACAACGTCGGGTAGGATTTCGTCAATCAACCTTTGATAAAGAGAATATAGGTTCCTTAAATAAGTGATATCGATGCCTTTTTCTGATTTCCTTCCTCTTTCTTTTACTCTTCTTAACGCTACTTCAGGTTTAACATCAAGGTATACAAAAACGTTTACTGAAGGAATCTTGTTCATTAGATATTGATAAGTAGCAGAATAACTTTGGTAGAATGATTTTGCAATCTTACTATTTGGATCACCGAATATGCCTGATTTATAGTCGTTCTCGAAAAAAACAAATCTATTTTCTTCTGGAATTCTTTCAACAAGAACTATTCCATTTTCTTTTGATGCCTGAAGCATCTGATCTACTCTTGCGCTGAGCATTGCTATCTCTGCAGCAAAACATGCATATTTATCATTTCTTTTGAGTGCGGGATAAAAAACAGAAGCTGCGATGTCCTTGACCTGTTTTGATTCTTCATATACTTTCAATTCTCCAGGAGTCACTAGCATTGATGGAAGTTGAGAGCTGAATCTTCTTTTTTTCATTGACTTAATGAATTCAGACTTTCCTATTCCGATTCCTCCCATCACACCTATTATTACTTCCGCCATTCTAACACACTCTCGTATATAAGATTATTTTTGTCTGTATATAGATTTTGAATTGCTATAAAAACCTCTTTTCATCAGAAGTCTATGCGCTCTCTCTTCTATATAGTTATGGAAACGAATAAGATCCTTGGGACTAAAGTCCCTATCCGCATCGATTATCAAAATAACATCCCTGTAATTTGGAATCTCTTTCGGAATCTCTTCATTTATCATATTCTCATAGTATGTATGCAGCTGCCTTATGTAATCCAATGTCAGTCCTGATTCGCTTGGGAGGCCTCCTGTCCCTCTTCTTATCTCATCCATTCTTCTCTTGAATGCAGTCTCTGGTTTAGTATAAAGATAAATCAATAAATCAGGAGGAGATACTGATCTCATGCTATATTCATATTCTCTTTTGTATATCTCATAATGCTCCTTTAACAGAAGGCCAGATTGATTGAGGTTTGCTACGAATACATATCTATCTTCATAAGGACATCTCTCGTTGAAAACTATTCCTCCTTGTCTCATGTTTGCCTGCATCTGCCTTATCCTTGCCTTTAATATGTCTAACTCTGCAACAAACAGCATGTCCCTATTTTTTTCTCTTAGTGCGGGATAGAACTTCTTGTCAACAATTTCTAAAACATCTGGAGATTCTTTTTCTACTTTTATCTCTCCAGGCATGCTTAAAAGAGGAAGAAGCCTGAAGCCTGTTTTCTTCTCTTCAAGTGTCCTTAGAAAAGTGGATTTTCCTGAACCTATGTTTCCAACAACAATAACTGTTATCTCTGCCATAATATCACAAAATTAAGGTAGAACCAACTAAGAATATTAACTTCAAAACAATATTTATACCTTGCTGTTTTATAAAAATTGATATGAAAAATTTGTATTGTGGAGTAGATAAATTAAAATAAATTTCTATTAATAGAAGTCTGGATCCTTATGAAAAAAGTTGTTATAGTCGGAGCTGGTCCAGCTGGTATGTTTGCTTCATATCTTCTTGGAAATGCAGGTTTAGATGTAACTCTCATTGAGATGGGAGAAGACATAAAAGAAAGATCTGAAAAGATCAAAGATGGAGGATCTACCGCAGCACCACATTACATTCAAGGAATGGGTGGAAGCGGAACTTTTTCAGACGGAAAGATAAACTTGGACCCAGAGATAGGAGGAAATATGCTTGAATTCACAAGCAGAAGCGATGCTGAAAAGTTGATTGCTTATGTAGATGATGTTTTGGTTAAGAATGGAGTGGAAACTAAGGCAGAGGTAAACCATAAGGCAGAGGAATTAAGGATAAAGGCGATGCAGGCAGGAATAAAGTATATCCCTATAAAACAGAAGCATGTTGGCTCAGATCATCTTCCATCTGTTGTTCAAAATATAAAAAGAGAAATGGAAAAGAACGGAGTGGAAATAAAGATAAAAACAAAGGCGAAAGACCTGATAATAGAAGATAATAAAATAAAAGGATTGATAGTTCAAAACAGTAAAGAACATGAGATCAATGCTGATTATGTGATACTTGCGCCTGGAAGAGCTGGATCAAGATGGCTTCTCGATTTAGCAAATAAGTACAGAATAAACTATGAATACGGTCCTTTGGATGTTGGAGTAAGGGTTGAGGTAAATAATGAAGTTATGGAGGAAGTTACTTCCATAAACTGGGATCCTAAGTTTCATATAACCACTAAAAAGTATGATGATTTTGTAAGAACTTTTTGCACCAACCCTAAAGGCTTTGTCATAACTGAAAACTATGGCGACTTCGTATCTGTTAATGGCCATAGTATGAAGGATAAAAAATCAAACAATACTAATTTTGCATTCCTAGTGAGAGTGAAGTTAACAGAGCCGGTTGAAAACACAACGCTCTATGGAGAGAGCATCGCAAGGCTTGCAACTACTATCGGTGGTGGAAAACCCATACTTCAAAGACTTGGTGACCTTAAGAAAGGAAGAAGGAGCACCTGGGATAGGATTGAAAAGAGCTATGTTGAGCCCACAAACAAAGAAGTGACTCCAGGGGATATAAGCATGGCACTGCCTGAAAGAATTGTAAATGACATAGTTGAGGGATTAGACATGTTATCCGGAGTTATACCTGGAGTGAATCAAGAACATACATTATTGTATGCGCCAGAGATTAAGTTCAAGTCTGTAAGATTAGATATAAACAAAAATATGGAATGCAAACAGATCAAAAATCTCTTTACTGTGGGAGATGGGGCTGGAGTAAGTGGAGGAATAGTAACTGCTGCTGTTACTGGATTAATTGCAGCAAGAGAAATAATTAGAAGAGAAAATCTAAAATGTGAAATCTGATTATTTTTCGTTTAGGTGATTTTCTTTAAAGAAAAAGTTGAGTGGCCCCGCGGAGAATCGAACTCCGAATCTCCACCGTGTCAGAGTGGCGTCTTAACCATTCGACTACAGGGCCGAATAATGTAATATTATATGTCGAAAAGATATTTAACTTTAATGTAATCCCAGAATAAAAACACTTATGTGAAATTATTTATTTGTAAGATAAATACGTATGTGTTTTTAGAATATATGCTCATCTGGCGCCTTAGAGACACCATAATCTGATGCACTGCTTCTCCATACTGAACCATACTTCTTTTGCATCTGCTGCTCAATTGGTTTTGCTTTCTCTATTGCTAATGCAACATGCTTTTCTTCTATCAGTTCAGCTCCATCAATTACTGCAAAATCACCTGCAAGCTTGACTATACCTGAGAGGTCTCTTAATCTTAATGTCAATCCTTCCTTGTTGTCATAAAGCTTTGCTTTCCTTCTTGCCTCATTTATTATTGCTTCGATTGCTTTTGCATTAGCATGAGGAATTCTTCCATCTGCAATTATTTCTTGAGCTATGAACTGCATAAGCTTCTTTACATTTTTCTCGTTGTCTTCCATTACTGTATTCATTAAAACCTCAAATCCGTTTCCAAGAATTCTTGAACGCAATGGTGGAAGTAATGTGCCTACATCAGCGAAATTAAGTGCGCCCACCAGAATGAAATCACATGGAACGTTGTCAACTCTGACAGATGCTCCAGAACTTGTTGGATTCCTGCCAGTGATTGGAAACTTCTTTTCCTGCATTGCAGTAAGAAGATGCCTTTGAAGCGGGCCTAAATTTGAAAGTTCATCTATGAAAAGAACCCCTTCATGAGCCTCATGCACTGCTCCTGGAACCACTCTTTTGAATGGCTTTGTCCCTATCTCGCTATGTCCCCCATACGGATCATGTCTAACATCTCCAAGAAGCTCTGTTTCAGAAGCCCCGGTTGCCTGGACAAAAAGAGATCTCTCTAAAGGAACTATTATATTCCTCTGGACGGTAGCATGTTCTCTTGCTGCCAATGCCTCTTCGTCATAAAGGTAGATGTTTCCTTTTTTATACTCGTACATTACTTTTTGCTCTACACCATTTATATATTCTGAAGAAAAAACTTTATCTTCTCTGGTAGAACCACCGAAAACAATATCATCAAATGGAGAAGTATGGGTTTTATATTTGTCAGCACCACAGTTTGGACATGAGGATATCTCAGGTTTGCTTATGAAGCTGCATCTTTTGCATCTAAGACCTAGTCGTTCAGCAACTACGATTGGAACATCTACTGGTTTTATTATTTTTGGCTTTGGGACTTTCTTTTCATGATCTACATCAAGTCTAGAGCGAACTTCTAGAATTGGCCTTTCTGGATGTTCTGGATTGTCAAGAACAGAAATTTCATAATTTGGTTTTGGAAGAAGGGATGCCATTGCCTGTGCAATCATGCTTTTTCCTGTTCCTGGAGCCCCTACCAAAAGGATATGTCTTTTCTGAGATGCTGCAATCTTTACATATTTTATTGCTTCATCCTGACCTATAACCTTATCTATCGGATTTGTAGGCACCTTTATCTCTCTGCTTGTCTCAGGATAATCCAATCTCCCACCATTTGAATTAAAATCAGCATATAGACTATAAATAAGATTAACTTAACAATGCTTATATTTTAATAATAAGATTTAAATGTGTATCATTGAATCAGTAGTCTTTGTTAATTATTTAGGAGATTCGTTATATGATTTTGCCTTTTCTAATTCATTCATAATTTCTTTCTTCTGCTCCTTGTTTCCAAACCAATATTTGAACTGAAGCTTAGCTATATTCCAATAATATCCTGGCTGGGTATTTATCCATTCCTTTATCTTTTCCATCTTTGATTTCTTTCTGTTCTCCCAAAAATCAATGTCTTCATTTTCTTTAATCTCTAAAAATGCAACTGGATTTATTTCTATTTCCTCTTCGCAATTCGGCATTCTTCTTTTTATCAAAGCATGAACAAATTCTTCTGAATTGAATTTTCTTGCTAGGGCCTGGAAATGCTTGAATGTTTCAACTTTAAGAACCAGTGAATTGTATCCATATGAATAATCGCTTATTAAATTTGAATCTATATTTGGCTGATAATGGTCATCTTGGTTTGCAAATGTTAGCAAACCTATTTTCTTTCCGTGTTCGCCTGCAAAGTAATTAACAACCATATGTGAAAGAGGATGTTTATTTTGTCCTTCCAATCTAGGTATAAATGTATGGATTGTTTGATTTCTTGCCATGCCGCTCTTTACTTCATGGAAGTTAAATTGCTCTATTCCGTCTCCAAATTCAAAAAGTATTCTTAGGGTTTCTTTTTCACCTAGTAATTCAAAGATGGATGGATCTAATATATCTATTCCAGCATTTTGCGAGGATGGATGAGCTATAATCAAAGCAGCTTCAAGATTGTCATGAAGAGCCTTGAGGTAATGTAAATGTTTTTTATAAGGACCTGACACTCCCACTAGGACCGTTGTCACCACACCTTCTTTTCCTTCTAATTTCTTTGAGAGAAATTCATACTTAGCTTTCATTGCTGTTTGAATGTTCTTACACAGAACCAAGATATGGGGTGATTTCACTCTGTCTTTTATTGTTGTAGTATTCTCCCAACCTGGGATAAAAACAATGTTTGCAGAAGAACACGTCTCATCTATAAATTTTAATCTTTCCTCATTATGTGTCCAATTATGCGATGTTAACGCATGAAAGTCATGATGCCAAAGCATTGATTGAAGGAACCAGTTTTCATCTTCTGTTATTCCATCATCCCAGACTCTTTCTCCATTAATAGTGCCTATATGTGAATGCAGATTGCCCCAATATTCACTTAATGGCTTAATTTCAGAATAAGCTTTAATTTTTGCAATTACTTTGCGAATTTCTTTGATTATCTCATCTTTGTTATCTGATGATTTTATAGAATGATGTAAAATCAGATCTTCTCTTTGAATATCTTTGTCTTTTGATGGATTACTTAAAAAGATATCAAGTTCGTTCTTGTTTTTTGCTTTTAGAAAAATGAAGAAATTTGATTCGGCACCCTTGCTTCTATTAAAAACGAGAAGATTGTTTTTTAATATATATTTATGTTCTACAAAAAATCCACCTTCTTTATAAAGATCTTTTCCTATTTCTATTAGTGCTTTTGTTAATGGCCATTCTAGATTTGTTTTATATTTGAAAGCTTCAACTGCATCATATGGGGTTTTATATTCAATTTCTCCCATAATTAAACTACAAAAAAGAGATATATAAACTTAACTAACTGGAGATAAATAAAAAAGGATTATAAAAAATTAAAAAAGAATAATTTATCAAGGATCTTAGAACTTATGTTTGCCCCAGATCTCAATTGCTTCTCTTACTAATGGATCCTTTGATTCCTCAAGCGCTATTCCTTGATCTACTGCCTCTAATACAGCTCTCGCAACTCTTGCTCCTCTTCTTGTTCCTTGAGGGTGACCATGTATTCCCCCTCCAGCCTGTAGGATTATATCTTTACCTAAGAACTTTGTAATTACTGGAAACATTAAGGGATGAAGACCACCGGATGCAACTGGGAAGCAAGGTTTAACACCATACCAATCCTGTCCTAATGTGAATGTTTTTTCTCTTGCAGGTGTTACCTTTTCTTTTAACGCACTTACAACATCTTGAACCTCCTCTAATCCTCCTTCCATTTTTCCAACTACTGTCCCTGCATGCAATTGATCAAACCCGAGCATCCTTGTAAGTTTCGCAATTGTAAGCATTGATATTCCGTGTTTTGGATTTCTTGTGATTGCAGCATGGCCTGCTCTATGTTCATGAACAATTAATTTAAGCTTCTTGTTTGCCTCTGCTAAGTCATGAAGCTGGCTCCAACCGACTGTGATTATATCAACCATGACGTATTCTCCGCCGTGATCCTTGACAAACTTTGCTCTTCTTTCCATTTCTTTTCCTGAAGCAGTTATGTTTGGCATATATATCTTCTTTTCGCCTGTTTCTTTCTCTGCTTTGTCTCTTAATTTTAATGTTTCTTTCACCCTTTTCTCAAAATTATTGAATTTCTGACTTGCTAAATTTTCATCGTCCTTAACTATGTCGCATCCTCCAGCCCATGCTTCATAAGCAACCTTTGCATGATCCTTGACATTTAAACCCATCTTCGGCTTGATTATTGTCCCAAGAAGAGGTCTTGTTTTAACCTTAAGCAATTTCCTCACACCAGATATGCCGAACATTGGTCCGTCATACCATTGCATCATTTTCTTTGGAATTTTTATATCATAAAGTCTTAGATTGTTTACTTCCTTCATTCCAAATACGTTTCCTGCAACACTGCTGAGCATCTGAGGGATGTTGTTTGGCTCGAATGCATCTAACGGATATGCTACATCTATATATCCGGAATGCGGGTCTAAATGAAAAACATGGGCTGCTAATCTTTTAATATATGGCTTTGAAGTCTGAACATCTGTCCACGTCCCTATACTTGATTCTGCTGCAACTGCACTAGCTGCTCTCTCAAATGAAATCCCATATCTTGGTTCCATATAAAACCTGCATATTAAATCGTCTTTGGATGGAATATATTTCAAATTTACATATCCCTCGTATGCCATATCATCACCATTGAACAACTAAGAAATAATTATTATATCATTGTTTTTAAATATTCTCTGACTAATTATATTAATGCTTATGTTTTTAAAGGTGTTATCATGGCAATGGCTGGAAGAGAATTTGACAAAGATAAAGAAAAGAACTTCAGTGAATGGTATAATACGATTATTTATGCAGCAGATTTGGTTGACAATAGATACAACGTGCAGGGATTCATTGTCCACAAGCCATGGGCAATGAGGATATTCAAAAAATTATATGCTTTATTTGAAGCAGAACTTGAAAAGGATGGCCATGAACCAACACTCTTCCCTACAGTAATTCCTGAAGAAAATTTTGAAATTGAAAAAGAACATGCAGAAGGATTCGTTCCTAATGTATTCTGGATAACTGAAAAAGGTGCTGAAAAATTAAACAGAAAGCTTGCGCTTAGACCAACAAGTGAAACTGCAATGTACCAGATGTATTCTTTATGGGTGAGGGATTATACAGATCTCCCTATAAGATTATACCAGAGCTGTACTGTTTTTAGAAACGAAGCAGAAACCAGCCCTTTCTTCAGAGGAAGAGAATTCCTTTGGATAGAGGCACATGATGTATTTGCAACAGAAAAAGAAGCAAGAGAGCAGATAATAAAGGATATGGTGATATCAACAAAAGTGATAAAGGAACAGCTGGGAATAGAATGCATGTTCTTCCAAAGACCAAAATGGGATACATTCCCTGGTGCTGAGCACACATACGCAACAGACGTACTTCTTCCAGATGGAAAAACGCTTCAGATTGCAAGCACCCATTACCTTGGACAGAATTTTGCAAAGGGATTCAATATCAAATTCAAAGACAAAGATAACAACGAACTCCATGCCTATCAAACATGTTATGGGCCTGGAATATGGAGAATAATGGCAGCAATCATATCAATCCATGGTGATAATAGAGGATTGGTTATTCCTCCTTCTGTAGCGCCAGTAGATGCAGTGATAGTTCCTATAGTAAAGAGTGGGGCTGACAATAAATTAATAATTAAGAAATGCAGGGACATTAAAAAGAAACTAGAAAAGAAAGGATATAAAGTGATATTAGATGAAAGAGACAAAACGCCAGGCTACAAATATGCTGACTGGGAGCTTAAAGGAGTGCCCTTCAGAATAGAGATCGGAGAAAAAGAAGTTAATGAAAAATTTGTCACTCTTGTTCCAAGAGATGAAAGAACAAGAAAAAGAATAGATGACAAAGATCTGATCAAAGTTATAGAGGAAGAAAAGGAGCAGATGATAAACAGATTGAAGCAGAAATCAATATCTAAATTAGAGGGAAAGATAAAGAATGCAGAAACCATACAAGAGATTAAGAACATACTTGACAACGACAAGGCGTATGCGAGAGTTAATATCTGTTCCGTTGACTCTGATGGAAAAGAATGCGGGGATATAATACAATATGAAACGAAAGGCGGAAAAGTAAGAGGAACTCTTATAGGGAAAGTTGAAGAACCTTTTGGGAACAAGAAATGCGTGGTTTGCGGAAAGCCTGCAAAACATGTAGTTTATATTGCTAGACAATATTAATTTTTAATACTGTTAGGATAAATTAATGGTGTTTTTATGAGAAGCCCGTGTCCAAACAAAGAAGAAAATGAAAAGGATTGCCCATGCCCAGAAACAGATTGCCCAAGACATGGAATATGCTGCGAATGCATCAGATACCATAAGAATAGCAAGCAGTGGCCAAAACCTGCTTGCCTACGCTGAAATTGTTATAAATTTCAGATACATTTATTAAACCAAGGTGCTATTTATTATAATAAAGCCCCGTCGTATAGTGGTCAAGTATGGCAGGCTCTGGACCTGCAGACACCGGTTCGAATCCGGTCGGGGCTATCTTATTTTTCTACTTTAGATGATAGCTCAATGATTCAGTAACTCTATGCTGCATTTCAATTGCGGATGCAAATCCAAATTCTTTGTATCGCTGGTGAATAATAGAATGAAACGCGAAATGAGGAACTGTAATAACATAATTGGACCAATCAAATGTGATCGGTTTTGGAGCTACTTTTCCCTGATAAACTGATCTGAAGAGACCGCTGCTTTCGATCCTGTCCCTCGGAACAAACGCCCTTTCTGTTGGATTGTGGATAAAGGAAAATGAAAATCTATGAGAAACCTGGTTTCCACTTATTAGATCTGTTCCTTCTTTTTCAACGTTTTCTACCATTATGGTAATTTTATTTCCTTCGGTAACAGCTGATTTATACTCTTCTTTCTTGAATTCTACTTGATAAAGAAATAAGTTGTATTCCTTATCTTCTTTCTTTACAAAACCATGTGCAAGAAGAAAAAGTGAACCTTGATGGAATGAGAGAACCCTTAACCATCCAGACGTCCAATCGCTCCTTAGCTTCTGGCCGTCTACCAGAACAGACTGATAAAAATTTGATGGCAGTTGAAGTTGCATTCTTGGTTCAAACCAAACCCCATAAAACTTTGGAAAGTTTGAAGTTGAAAATGCTACTCCTTTGAATTCCTGGTTTTCCTTTGAATTGCTTATACGCTCTGAAATTCTTGAGAAAATAGAATCCACTCTTTTTCTATGTTCATCATCCAGCTTGCTGCATATCTCACACATAAACTCAATTTGATAAATAAATTTAAAATACTGTCATCAAAACAATTAATAAAAGGCAAAAAAATTGTAGAAGGTGAAATGAATGGTTGATATACTTCATAATATAGGAAATACTCCATTAGTCAAACTTGAAAGATTTAGCAATAGTTCAAACATTTATGCAAAACTTGAATATCTCAATCCGAGTGGAAGTCTAAAAGACAGGATTGCACATGAGATGGTTCACAAGGCGGAAGAAAGAGGAGAGTTAAAGAAAGGAATGAAAATAATAGAAGCCACGTCTGGAAACACAGGAATATCTTTTGCAATGGTTTCTGCTGCACTTGGATATGAATTCATTGCAATAATGCCTGAAAATGTAACAAAAGAAAGGAGACAAATGATAGAGGCGTTTGGAGGAAGGGTTACTCTTACTCCTGCAAAAGAAGAGATGTTTGGACCGGTTAAAAAACTTGAAGAAATGAAGATTAAATATAAAGGAAAGGCGTGGTTTCCATCGCAATTCGAAAATCCAGATAATTTTAAAGCCCATCATAAGACTGGAAAGGAGATAATCGAACAAATGAAAAAAAGAAAGCAAAAAATTGATGCGTTTGTAATGGGTGTTGGAACTGGCGGGACAATTGTTGGTGTGGCTACTGTTCTGAGGAAGAAATTTAAAGATGCAAAAATAATTGCAGTAGAACCTGAAGAATGTGCTGCTCTAAGTGGTGGAAAGATAGGCCATCATGACATACAGGGAATTGGAGAGGGATTTGTGCCTAAGATATTTGACTATGATTTAATGGATGAAATAATAACTATAAGAAACAAGGACGCAATAAAATATACAAGAGAACTGACAAGAACAGAAGGCCTTTTCTGCGGGATCTCCTCGGGTGCAAACTTAGCAGCATGTATTGAGCTTCAAAAAAGAAAAGATATGAAAGGAAAGAATATAGTTACAATCCTATGTGATAGGGGAGAGAGGTATCTCAGTATGGACATTTGGAAAAAATAAAAAATTAAAAAAGAGATTAAAAATCTTAATTGATTATTTCTTACCTTTTTCTTTTGTTTCTTTATCAGATTCGCTTGATCCTCCTTTCTTTGCGAAGCCCTTCATTGCCTCTAGTAGTTCTATTGGTGTCACAAATATTACGGAATTGCCATCGTAAGATGCAACGTTAGATATAGTTAATAGCGTTTTAAGATGCAATCCACCTGGAGTTGATGAAAGAAGCCTTGCTGCGTCTGATACCTTCTGTGCTGCTGCGAATTCGGCCTCACTCTCAATTATCTTTGCTCTCTTGTCTCTTTCTGCCTCTGCCTGCTTTGCCATTACTCTCTTCATATCTGCAGGCAATTCTATATCTTGAATTTTTATGTTTGTAATGTCTACGCCCCACTCGCTTGTTTCCTTGTCAACTATTAATTTTATTTCATCTGCAACCTCGTCTCTGTTTGTGAGTATTGCATCTAGTTCTTTTCCACCTATGACATCTCTTAATGCAGTCTGGGCGTATTGAGATATAGCATAATGGTAATTCTCTATCTCAAGTATTGCTTTCTTTGAATCCTCAACTCTATAGAAGACTACGCCATTTACACCTAATGGAACATTGTCTTTGGTCATTACCTCTTGCTTTGGAATATCTATAGTTGTGATTCTCTTGTCAACATATCTAATCTCCTCTATGAGAGGGACAACAAAGTTCAAGCCAGGTCCTGCGGATCTAGCAAACTTACCCAACCTAAACACCACTCCTTCTTGGTACTGCATAACTATTTTGATAGATATAATTCCAATTACAATCAAAACAAATATCCATTCCAACATAAAATCACTTTTTTATTCTTAATGGTGTAAAAATATTATTTCTTTGTCACTTTTTCTTCCTTCATGACATATTTTGCAATCATGAAAATTACAAAAGCGATTATTATGAAGTTTATCAATGCGCTTAAAAATGCTCCCCATCCGATTTGTATCGGACCTAATGCAAATGTTGCAGTTTGCCAGTCTCCGTTTGGAAGAAGCGCACCGAAAATCGGCATTATTATGTTGTTCACAAGAGATTGCACTAGTGTTGTTATTGCTCCACCCATTATGAATGCAACTGCAAGACCCATAACTTTGTATTCATTAAGGAATTCTTTAAATTCTGAAACTATAGACATAAAATCGACCCAAATACTTTGCAATAATATTATACATCTACTGAAATCATCTACTCCTTCTTAGATTTTGTTTTTTCAGTCTTCTGCCCTTCCTCTGGCTTCCTGGATACAAGCTCATATTCTTCATTGAATTTTATTTTGTTTACCTCCTTTATCTCTCTTATCCAGGAAAGGAATGTTTGTTTTCTGAATATATAATTCTCAGAAGGATCTGCTTTTGTTTCCACAATCACAGTATCTTTATCAAGCTTGACAGAGCCAGTCAATCCAGAATCTTCGAATAATGCATTTACTCTTTTTTCTGGTGTGTCCATAATCTCTTCAACTTTAAGTTTGTATTTCAATGTCTTTCCTGCCAATGGATGATTAAAGTCAACTATTACTCTTCCTGCACCCACTGATCTGACCATTCCGTCTCTTCCATTTACGTTTACAATCATTCCTGGAACTGGGTTTATTCTCTGCTTTTCAAAATGTGAAAATGGTATTACGTTTATAAGATCATTGTTTATCTGACCGAATGCCTTCTCAGGAGGAATGGTTACTTCTTTCTCTTCACCTTTATTCATTCCTAACAAAGCCTCATCCAACCCTCTTATAACTTGTTGTCTTCCAACTATCAAAAGAACTGGCGCGTATACCACTCTTTCATTGTAAATTCCTTTTTCCTTTGCAAGCTTTTCATCAGTAGTATCAAATACTGATCCATCTTCCAGCATTCCTGTATAACTCAACTTTATGAAATCTCCTATTTGTATTGCCATATTATCCCTCTTTAGCAAAATAATTTGCAGATGATAAGAATAAGATATATATGGTGTTAAGCCTTTTAAATCTTTAAAGACTAATATTTTTACTCATTATTTTATAATTGAAGGAAGTGATCAAATGGAAAGAAAAGAAATGGTAAGATACATAGTTGCATTCATAGCTCTTATGTTCATAATATCTATGTTCTATAATTTCACAAGAACTCCTGCCAGCCGCGAAATTGTTTCAAACATCAGCCAGGGCAAAGGAACTGCTACATGTAAAATAGCAGGGTATGGAAATGAAATTATTATTCAGCCTTGGAATGAAAATACACAGAAGATAGCTAGTGAATTAAAGGATGCAGGATATATTGATTATATAAACATAGTAGGAAACAAAGGGGTTTTAGTATAC
>JAVZCX010000016.1:0-16333 GCA_038874185.1 Candidatus Micrarchaeia archaeon | reverse complement strand
CAGGGTTTTCACATTTCCATATTGGCAAAGGTATTCCCCAGTATCTTTGTCTTGATACGCACCAATCCTTTGCATCCTCTACGAAATTACTCATCCACTTTCCTGCAAAGTCAGGCATCCAGACAACTTTTGCAAGCTCTGATACCATCTTTTCCTTTTCTTCAGTTATCTTAATGAACCACTGTTTTGATGAGAGATGAACGAGTTTTGTCTTGCATCTCCAGCAGCAAGGATAGCTGTGCTTTATCTTTCCTGCCTGGATTAAGCCTCCCTTTTCTTTCAGAATCTGGATTATCTCATCATTAACTTCAAGCACATTCTTTCCTTTAAACATTCCAGCCTCTTCAGTATATCTTCCATCAGATCCAACTGGACAGAAAATCTCAAGACCATATCTTTTTCCTATTATGTAGTCTTCAGGTCCGTGTCCAGGAGCACAATGCACTAACCCACTTCCATCTTCAGTTGTTACGAATTCATCACTCATCACAACAGGCTGTGGGTCGGTTCTTCCAGTTTCTTCTTTTAAAGGATGCTCATATTTGTAATCTGCAAGCTCTTTTCCGCTGAATTCATGCGTGACAACGAATGATTCACCGGCAGCCTCCTCAACTGCCTGAAGTCTGTCCTTTGCAAAAATCCATTCCTCCTCCCCTACCTTTGCAACTACATATTTTATCAAAGGATTTGCCATTACTGCAATGTTGCTTACTAATGTCCATGGGGTGGTTGTCCATATGACAAGATAGGTGTTTTCTTTTCCAACAACCTTGAATTTTACGAATATCGAAGGATCCACCATGTCATGGTATTCTAATTCATAGTTTGCCATGGTTGTCTGACATCTTGGACAGTGAGCATTAACTCTAAGATCATTGTAAAGCAGGCCTTTTTCATATGCATTCTTGAATGTCTTCCAGCTCTTTTCAATATACTCATTCTTGTATGTTATATAAGGATCATCAAAATCCATCCATACTCCAAGCCTTATGAACTGCTCGTTCATGAGATTTATGTATCTCTCGCATAATTCCTTGCATCTCTTAACGAATTTGTCTATTCCTACCTTGTTTTCTATTTCTTTTTTTTCCTTTATACCTAATTCCTTTTCAACTTGTGTTTCTATTGGCAATCCATGGGTGTCATATCCTGCTCTAACATAAACATCGTAACCTTGTAGCATCTTATATCTGCAGAATGCATCCTTTAATGCCTTATTCCATGCAGTACCTATATGTATTCCTCCAGTTGCGAAAGGAGGCCCATCACACAGGTAAAACTTCTTTCCATTTTTCCTGATTTCCTTTGCCTTCTTATAAATATTATTCTCATTCCAAAATTCCAATATCTTGCTTTCATTATCAGTTGCCATAAAAATCACTTGTTCTATTCCTTGCTTTTAGATTTATCTCTTATTAACATAACTAAACCAGGTACTATGAAAAGTATTGCTATTATTGTAATTATAGATAATCCTCTTGTAGCCAATACAGAGATTACTGAAGCAGCAAGCCCAGGCAAGATGAAGAACAATGGGTTAGATACATATTTCTCTTCTATTAAATAGTTTGCAAACATTGCGATTGCCAATGAAGATATAACTATTAAGCCAATGCCGTTTATTCCTAATTCATTTACTGAAAATATGTTTAATAAATACACTCCTAGTGCAACCATTATTATGATGTTTAGTGAAAGTAGCATAAATCTCATTTTCTCATCCCTAAAAATATGCCCAGAACTAGCACATTCTAGATTAATTATATGTCCAAAACTTATTTAAGTATTTTTATATTATATATCTATTGTGTGGGTTAAAGAGAGTTAAAAAATATTATTACTTATGGGATTATATCTCTATTATTTCGTGGTTTTATGGAAGAAAAATATATTCCGTGGGTTGAATTGTATAGACCTAAAAAGCTTTCAGATATAGCAGGACAGACAGAAGTGGTTTCAAAGCTTTCAGAGTATGCAAAAACATACAATATGCCTCATCTTTTATTTGCTGGACCAGCAGGCACAGGAAAAACTACCTGTGCATTGGCATTAGCGCGTGAACTTTACGGAGACGACTATAGGCACAACATTCTTGAACTAAATGCAAGCGATGCTAGAGGAATAGATGTAGTTAGAGGCCAGATAAAAGATTTTGCAAGGACAGCTCCAATAAGCGGCGTGCCTTTTAAGATAATATTTCTTGATGAGGCTGATGCATTGACACCAGAAGCTCAGCAGGCATTAAGAAGGACCATGGAAATGTATTCATCTACAACACGTTTCATCTTAAGCTGCAACTGGTCTGGGAAGATCATTGAGCCTATTCAAAGCAGATGCGCAGTATTCAGGTTCAAGCCTCTTTCAAAAGAAGAAGTTAAAAAAGCAGTCGCCAAGATAGCTGACTCTGAAGGATTGAATTTAAGTGATAAGGCTAATGACGCATTGATCGACGTGTCAGAAGGAGATATGAGAAAGGCAATAAACATTCTTCAATCAATTTCATTGACATCAAAAGATATAGATGAGAATTCTGTATATTCTTTCGTTGCAACTGCAAGGCCTATGGATATAGGGCGTATGTTAGATTATGCGTTTGCAGGCAAGTTCAATGAGGCAAGGACAATTCTTTACGATCTTCTTATAAATCATGGAATAAACGGCCAGGACATACTTGCAGCAATCCATAAGGATATAATAAACAGAAAGGCATTGTCTATACAACAGAAGGTTAAGTTGGTAGACAGAGTTGGAGAATTCGATTTCAGAATAACAGAAGGGGCAAATGAAAGGATACAGCTAGAGGCTTTGCTCGCATACATAGTTGCTTCCTCTTATGAGGAAAATTAAATCTAATTAAATATAGCAAATAAGAACACAATGGCATTATTATATGTTTAGTATATGTTTGTGTTTTTATGGCAATGGATGCAATTTCAAGAAAAGTGTTTACATTTAGAAGGAATATGGGTAGATTCTTGTCCAGCATCCTATCTAACAAATTTTCTTCGAATGGACATTCCAAAAAAACTCGGCGTTCAGAAAAGCAACATTCAAAAAAAGATCTTAATAAAAGGGAATCAAATTACAACATTTTCCTAAAAATTCCTTCCGTATCAAGAGAAAACCTTCTAAATATTTCAATTATATTCTCTATAATCGGCATATTATCTCTTTTTGCTCTATCAATATTCATTTCTCCAAAAATTGTATCTGTATCTGGAATCAGTTCCATACATGATGGTGCATATGTCAAAGTAGCTGGATTTGTTTTCGATATAAATTCAAACATCTTTAAGTTGTGTGATTCGCAAGTCAAGAAGAATTCTGAATGTATAAATATCATAGTTTCACAAGGTACGGTCCCTATCTTTCTTACCGAAGGCGACTATATCTATGCCGTTGGTTCTGTCAAAAAGTTTAGCAATAGATCCTATCTCTATGTTCAATCAAAGGATATAGCTTTGATAAGATAATAGTTCAAATAAATTGTCTATGAAATATTGATTCTATGTGATGTAATGGATGAATTGGGTTTGATATCAACATTTATATTCGGTATTGTTTTAGGTTCGCTAGCAGGGCTTATTCCTGGAATACATCCTAATACAATATCCCAGATAATTTCTAATCTTAATGTACAAGATAATTTTGAATTGGCTGCAATAATCATAATTACAGCCGCAGTAAATAACATGGTTGCGCTTCTTCCAGCAATATTTCTTTTTATACCCGATTCAGATTCAGTGCTTTCAATACTTCCTGCTCAGAAATTGGTTTTAAATGGGAAAGGAAGGCTTGCTGTTTTGGTGTGCGCCATTTCTGCGTTCCTTACTCTTCTCTTTCTTATATTAATCCTTCCATTGTCTTACATATCTCTTCCTTTGTTATTTCCCGTTATCAAACCCTATCTAGCTTATATCTTGATACTTTTTTCAGTTTTTTTCCTGCTACAGGAGAAGAAGATAAAAGAGTCATTATTTGTTTTTCTAATTTCAGGTCTTTTCGGTTATCTGATTCTTTCAACATCAATATCAGCTCTTCTTCAGGAATCTTTATTTGCAGTATTTGTAGGTTTCTTTGCATTAAGCAGCATTATATTGTCTTTTAATGAAAAATCATTAATTCCAGAGCAGAGGAATGAATCGTATAAGATAGAGATAGGCAAGAGCTTTATAATTGTGATTCTACTCTCTTCACTGATAGGTGTTATAGCTGACCTGTTTCCCGCAATAAATTCTCCAGCCCAATTAGCAACTTTCGTATCTCCTTTTGCCAGTAATCCACTTCTTTTTCTTTCTTCAACAACTTCTATTACAATTAGCCATTATGCAAATTCAATTGTTGCCTTAGAACGCATAGGCAAGGCAAGGACAGGCACCCTAGTCAATATAAATCAACTAATTAGTGACTTTAATGCAACATTGCTTATCTGGTTTATCGCATTTTATTTTGTTGGAACTATTATAGGAATTCTGCTTTTATTGGGGCTTTCAGAAATTTTCATTTCTGCAATAAACAAGATAGATCAGAGATTGATTAGTTTTTCAGTACTAATTTTCCTTATATTATCAGTATTTTTATTTTCAGGTGTCTTTGGATTACTTACTTGTATTCTCGCAACATTCATTGGGCTATTGCCTCCACTTCTTGGCGTTAGAAGAACGAATCTTATGGCATTTCTTATTATTCCTTCAATCCTGATACTTCTTTAATTACACAGTGAGGGCAATCTTAAATTGAAAACTAATTTAAATCTGTCTCTATATAATTAGTTTATGGCAGAAGAAGAGTATCCTAGCGCACCAAAGAGAGAGGTAGACTTAGGAAAAGGAGTAGTAATACTTCCTCCTGAAAGAATAGTTTCACCAAAGAAACCGGAAAAACCAAAGGAGGAAAGAAAAGAAGAACAGAGAATAGAGCAGAAGATCAGCAAATCTGTTCAACCTAAGGAAATGCAGATAAACAGTGTTCTATTCGTCATAGTAGGTATAGTAGCAGTAGTATCTCTTGTTCTTAGTATAATTACAATGATGTCAATTGCATCACTGAAATCTGAACTTAGAGCAATATCATCTGATCTTAAAGAATTCAGTAGATCAACTATTGAGATTAATACACAATTCGATCAACCACATTCCTTGCAATCATCAGTTCCATTAAACCAGGTACTTTCACCATTTTCAATTCCTATCCCATCTCAAGAGATAGAAACTAAAGGTACGATAAATGTTGTATTGCCGGTTTACGGTCTTCCAGTTTCAATTCCATGGGAAGGAAAGTTAACTGTATTCGGAAGCATCACAACAAATACATCTGCAATTCCGCAAAGCGAAACATTGAAAATAAATTATACCCTACCAAGCAGTGGAACGGTTAAGATGAAAATATCAGTCTCTGAACTATTCCAAGGTAAATTGAATTCAATAATTGAAAGACTGGACAATTTATCAAGATAATTTCTGCTATTACTAGCAGATAGTATACTAAACATTTAAAGGCAGTGGTTTGATGTTCATAAGCGATAGATACAGCAAGATTTTTGCTAAGGTATTAAAAAAGATCAAACCTTCAGAGAAAGAACAGGCAAAGCAAAGAGAAATAGCAATGAAAATAGTTTCAGAATTAGATAGGATTACACCAAAGGACGTTTCAATAGAGCTTGTTGGTTCTACAGCAAAAGGAACAAATCTGAAAGGTGACATGGATTTTGATGTTTTCATGCTTTTTTCAAAAGAATATTCATTGAAAGATATGCTTACTCTTGCAATGAAATACAGCAAGAAATTTTGCAAGGGAAGGAAATATGAGATTGCCTATGCGCAGCATCCATATGTAAGAACATGGGTGGAAGGAGTAGAGGTAGACATTGTTCCTTCATATAAGATAGAGGATGTTTCAGAGATGCTTACAGCAGTTGATAGATCTCCGCTTCACACCAAATTCATAAATTCAAAAATAACAGATTCTCAAAGAGATGATGTTAGGCTTCTGAAAAGGTTTTTGAAAACGCAAAAGATCTATGGTGCAGAAGGCAGAATAAGAGGCTTCAGTGGATATCTTTGTGAATTATTGGTTCTAAAATATGGAAGCTTTTTGAACGTATTAGATGCCTTCGCAAATATGAAATCAATGCCAATAATAACATTGGGCAATGAGCCAATTAATGAAGAAGAGCTTAAGAAAAAGTTCAGCGATGCTGCAATGATCGTGATAGATCCAGTTGATCCAGATAGAAATGTCGCAGCCTCTGTTTCTAAGACATCTCTTACAGTTTTCTCATATGCAGCTTCAATATTTTTAAGCAAGCCTTCAATAAATGCATTTTTACCATCACAAGAAAAAATAGATACAAAATGGATAGACAGGCAACTTAAGTTGAGAGATTCTTTATTCTTAGGAATAGAATTTGATAGGCCAAAAGTAGTTGAAGACATTTTATGGCCCCAGATGTACAAATTTGCAAGCAAAATAAGGTCTAAATCAGAGGAGCATGATTTTGAGGTTTTCGACATTGACGAGTATGCAAATGGAAAATGCATGTTTCTATGCGAGTTCTCAATATATTCTCTTCCAAAAATGAAAAAAATATTCGGGCCTCCATTGTCCCAAAGGGAATATGTGGACAAGTTCATAAGGCAACATAAGGTGACCGAGCCAATATGGTTTGAGGAGGACAGGATATTGGCAGTAGGTGAGAGAAGATTCACTCACGTCAAGCAGCTTTTAGAATACATACTTTCCAATCCAGATGAGAATGGTGTTCCGCCAGATATAAGGAAAGTAATCAAATCAGCTAAGATAATAGATATATCAAAGATAAAGAAGAATTACACTCAGTTTCTCTTTGAATACCTAAAAAAGAGAAACATACCATGATATTAAAAAATTTGCAACAAGAAAGGCTAACCAAATCTAAATAGAATAGAAACCCTAATATTAAATTTCAAGAAAGAGTTATATTCCTTTATCTCTATTATTATATCTATTATTATGTGTTTTCTAAATAAGCATATTCATCGGTGTGATTATGGACCAGGAAAATGTAAAGCAGATATCGCAGGTTGCAAGGATCAAGCTTTCTGATGAAGAATTAAAGAATCTCGGCAATGAGATGGACATGCTTCTTGCATATTTCGGAAAGGTTCAAGAAATAGACATAGAGGAAGTTGAGGAAAAAACAAGCTATATGCATGGAATTTCAAATTCATTAAGAGATGATGAAGTAAAGGAACAAGATGAGGACACGAAGGAAATGATAAGGTCTGAATTCACAAAGAGGGAAGGTAATATCCTTGTGGTTCCAAAATCTCTAAAATAAGTTAAATTCTTAGTAGTGATCGTATGTCAGTAGAAGAGATTGTCCATAAGAAACTTGAACTTATAGAAAAAAAAGATAATGAAATAAATGCATTTATAGAAGTATATTCCAATGAAGCAATAGAGGCAGCAAGAAGAATCGATAAAAAAATTAAGGAAGGAACTGCAGGTCCTATTGCAGGCCTTATAATTGGAATAAAGAACAACATAGCCTACAAGGGAAAGTTGCTTACCTGCGGTTCAAATATGCTCAGAGGACACAGGGCAACCTACAATGCAACTGTTGTAGAAAAACTATTGAATGCAGATGCAGTAATCATAGGCTCATTAAATATGGATGAATTTGCATGCGGCAGCGACGGTACATTCAGTGCATTAAAAATAACAAAAAATCCATTAGATTTAGAAAGAGTGCCAGGTGGTTCTTCTTCCGGTACTGGGGCAGCAGTGGCAGCAGGTTTCTGTGATGCAGCTCTTGGAAGTGATACTGGAGGTTCAGTTAGGTGCCCTGCCGCATTCTGTAATTCATACGGTCTTAAGCCAACCTATGGTATGGTTTCAAGATACGGCCTTGTTGATATGGCCATGTCTTTAGATCAAATAGGTATAATATCAAAGGATAAGGAAGTGATGAGAAAGGTTTTCCATGTAATAAGAGGAACGGATCCTTGTGACCAGACAACACAACTTGCAGATAAAATGATAGCAAGAGAAAAACCAGTAGCAGAGATAAAAAAGATAGGAATTCCTAAAGAGTTCTTTAATTCAATTGATCCAAGAATAGAAAAGGCAGTAAGAGATAAAATAAAACAACTTGAATCAGATTTTGAAATCATAGAAGTATCAATTCCAACTTTAAACTACACGGTTCCTATTTATCAGTTGGTTATGGCAGCAGAGCTATCTTCAGCACTTCAGAAATTTGATGGATTAAGATATGGTTATTCCGCAGATAGAAATGAGGATCTTTATTCTGCCTTCTCTAAAGCAAGAGGAGCGGCATTTGGGAAAGAGATAAAGAGAAGGATAATGATAGGCACATACATTACAATGAAGGAATTTAAAGACGCATGGTATAGCAGGGCACTCAAGGCGAGAGAGAAGATGAAATTAGAATTTGCGAAAGTGATGAAAGAGGTTGACATTCTTGCAGGTCCTGCAATGCCAACCCCGCCATGGAAGTTCGGAGAAAAAATGAATCCATTAGAAATGTATGCAGCAGATACATTGACAATAGCAGCAAATCTTACCGGTCTTCCAGCAATCGTATCTCCGCTTTCACAGAATATTTTTGACGGTGCAATTCAGTATCATGGAAGACACTTTGAAGACGATGCTTTATTTAACATTGCATAAAAGTGAGAAAATGAGTGAAAAGGACTTGGACATTGTAATAGGACTTGAAATCCATGTTCAGCTTAAAACAAAGAGCAAACTTTTCTGTAGATGTCCAACTGATTACAGGGATAAGCCAGAGAATACAAACATATGCCCAATATGCACCGGGCAGCCAGGTACGAAGCCATTGGGACTTAATTCTCATGCATTGGATCAGCTTTTAAAGATAGGTATCGCATTGAATTGTAAATTTGTTGATTCTTCAGTCATCCAGAGAAAGCATTACTTTTATCCAGATCTTCCCACAGGATTTCAGAGAACATCTAAACCAATAGGTGTGGATGGAATGCTCGGAAAAGTACGAATCAGGGAGATTCACATAGAAGAGGATCCAGGAAGGTATGAATTAAGGGAAGGAACTGTTGATTACAATAGAGCAAACATACCTCTTATTGAAATTGTCACTGAGCCAGATATGAAATCTCCTGCAGATGCAAGGGATTTTCTAGACGAGTTTGATGCTATTCTAAATTACCTTGATGCTGGAAGAGACGAACCAGGTTCTCTTAGAGTGGACGCAAATATAAGTCTCAATGGAGGAACAAGGGTAGAGATAAAAAACATTAATTCATTCAAAGGAGTGTATGATGCATTGAATTATGAAATCATAAGACAACAAAATATCCTTAGGCATGGAGGTACAATAGTAAGAGAAACAAGGCATTTTGATGAATCAACTGGGACAACAACATCCCTTAGAAAGAAAGAGACAGAGGATGATTATAGATATATGCCAGATCCAGATGTGCCACCAATTCTCATAAGTGAGGAAAGAATATCAGAAATCAAAAAAGAAATGCCAGAGCTTCCAAGAGCGAAGGCTGCAAGATTTGAAACCCAATATAAGATAAAGAGCGATGACGCATGGATCCTTTCAATGGATATGAATCTTGCAAGACTTTTTGAAGAGATGGTCTTTAAGGTGGAGTCAAAAGGAACCATAATAGAGGCGCAGAAAATCGCATCTTGGATAAGGGGGCCGCTCAAAAAGCAGTTGAACTACAGGAATCTTTCATATAGCGATTCAGGATTAAATTCAGAATGGCTTTCTGACTTATTTATTATGTTCTATAAAGGAGATCTTACAGACAGAGGCACAGAACAAGTTCTAATAAAGATGATAGAGACAAAGGAAAACCCATCAAAGATTGCATCTGATCTCAATCTCCTTAAAATAAGCGACGCGTCTGAACTTGAAACGATAATCGACAAAATCATTCTAGCCCAGCAGAAAGCGGTTCAGGACTACTTAAGCGGTAATGAGAAGACACTGCACTTCCTTGTAGGCCAAGTAATAAAAGAGACAAAAGGAAGAGCAGATTCAAAAGTTGTTAAGGATTTGATACTACAGAAGCTTAAAAAATAAAATAAGTGTTTTTTATATCTTTTTTTATAATTTTATTTTATCTTTTGATATTATTTTTTATATTGTTTATTATGTTATTAGATTGTTTCCTGTTTTGTTGCCTGGATTATTCCAACCACTTTTCCAGTGTTTGCCATCATTACTATTAATCCATAGTTGGTTGATTCTGAAGTCCATTTTACTATCCAGACATCTGAGTATGGTTTCTTTTCTATTGGATCAAGATATTCTGAGTAGAATTTAGCTGATGCCTTTGCATTTGAATATGTGTTTATGAATCTGCTGACAACATCTGTTCCTTCAAGAGTATGTGATGCAATTATCGCTTCCTCAGGTGTTCCAAGTATGCAGTTTGCTACTCCTTTGCAGACCTCGCAATTCTTAGTTATGTATTCTGGTGGGGTTTCTATGAATCCTCTTCTTGGATAATCGTAATAAACATTCATTCTTACTGGACATGGTGATGAGTAGTTGAACGTAACTCTTGTCTTGATCTGCCATGTGTTGTTTGCTTCACCAGATTTCATTTCCAATATCTCTTTTATATCTGCATCTGGATATTTCGAATTTAAATCGTCAAGTACAAACTTCTTAACCTCATCTGCATTAAGCGCAGTTGTTTTACTAGACTGCAAACATCCAAACATGAACACTGAAAAAATTATGAGACTAATTATCCAAATTTTGTTTATTGAAAATTTGTCCATATTAATCATCCAGTTGTCAATAGCTGTCAATAATATATTAAAGAGAATGAAATAAAAGTTTAACGTTTTTAACCTATTGCTTTATTTTCTGTTTTAATTTGTTAATTTTTATTAATTTATGAGCTTCATTTATTAATCTATAAGTTAATATATTTAAAGTGGTATCTCTCCGAAGTAGTTCTTGAATTTCTGTGTAAGCTTTAGTATCTTTGAGTGGCCTTTCGTTTCAGTTACAATATATCCTTTCTGCTTAAGCTCTGCAACAGCATCATAAACAGAAGTACCAAGCATTTTTACTATTTTTGATTGCAATATCCCATTGTTCTTTGCAACTACCGCCAAGACTCTTATTGCACGTTTTGATAGTTCAGTTTCCTGCACAATTGGGCTTACCAATTCTGTGTATTCAGGTTTTAGTCTCATAAGATAGCTCTTATCCACCTTCACTATTTCCAGCCAGCTTTTCCTTGATGTATACCAATGCTGAAGATTTGAAACCGCTTCTTTTATAGAATAAAGATCTGCATTTGTAAGCTTCTGTAAATCAGTGATACTTACTGCCTTTGCAGCCATGAATAAAATAGCCTCTATTTTTTGTTCTAGATTTGCTGCATTTGGTTCTGCAATTAATCTTTCCTGTTCAATTTCTTTTAACTTTGTTTCTTCATTATTTTTTTCAGTCGTCTGTTCTTCCATTATCGCACCTTACTCTTCTTCAATTTCTAGATTAGGATCCAATTTCTGTATTATTATGTCTCCAAAAAATTCTTCCTGTTCTACAGTAATCTTACTCTTTTGGCAAAGGTGTAATAAAGGCAAAAGCGTGAGAACTGTTTCTTTTGGTCCCTTCTTGTCCATTAACTTAAGTAATTCCGAAAATAAAATCATTCCGTTTTCATCGGAATGTTTAGAGATTGATTCGTATACGTTTTTTGTTTCTTTTTCAATGTCATACTCTGGTGGCTTGAATTCGAGTACAGCCGGAAGGACTACTTTTTCTTTCTCTCTTTTAACTTCTATCTTTATCGCATCCTCAAGAGCATTTATCAGATCAGGAAGGGTGATCGCTCTTTTTGGCTGAATTCTCATCTTTAGCTGGATCATCTCCAGTGGAGCAGATTCCAATCCCTCTTCTATATAAATTTCTTCCATAGTCGGCTGCTGTTCTTCAAATTCAAATGCCTGCGCTTTAAATCTCAATAATATGGAAGCTGCCAGGACAACGTTTGCGGGTATGTGCAGATCATCAATTTTCATCTTTCTTATCTTTTCTATATAACTATTTGTAACTACTGAGATGTCGATGTTCCAGGGATCAAGGTTATTCGAATCAACGATCTCAAGAAGCATCTCTCTCCAAGTAGGCTTATGTACTAATTCTTCTATCTGCTCAATAGATGATGGATTGAACCCAACAATTCCTTCGTCTTCATTTATGAAACCTTCGGTCGCCATGAATACACCTGCATTAATAAATTTGATCTAATATTCGGCTCTGCCTCATGAATATCTTAGGTCAAATGCTTTTAAATTTAACCATTCCTATGTTCTGATGTTGCATGTCGCATCTGCAACATCGATTGACATCCCGATTAAGGCGATTAAGATTTCGTGTCGCCATTATCTGGATTTTTTTCTTGTTCTACTGCTTCCGCTTGTACGTCTTCTTGCCTTTTTTTCTGCAATTCATTTAGTTTTCTTGCAAGCTCTTCCCTTTTTTTCTGTATTATCTCGGCTTTTTCTTGTATTGAAATTACGAAGTAGCTCAGCGTTTCCGGTGTCAGCTCTATGAACGTTTCATTCGTACTCCTATCATAATAAGCCACTCTTTTTAAATCACGGAACAATCGTCCGCCTATAAGTTTGCATTTAACAGATGCGTTGAAGTTTGAGCCAGCGATTTCATTCTTCCATTCTTTTTTTGGAATATATTCCACTATTCTATATATTCCTGGTCCTATCTTTACAGTATCGCCTATCCTCACACGAATCTCTTCCTGTCCTTTTTTTACAATCATTATTGGCTCAGATTTCCCATCTAGCTTAAACATTGGTTTTAATGTGGATTTTGTGACAGTCATTGTTATTCCAGACTTTTGTCTTTCTTTGTATTCCATATTCTCACTTTATTTCAACAAACTGTTTTAAATGAATACTTTCCAACTTAAACTAAGTAAACAATAAACAAATTAAGTATTTATATCTTTCCTATGATTTTCTGTTTTCATTGATCTTACAATAAATATGGGAATAAAAACAGATAAGAAAAAGATATAATCTATAAAGAGATGCCGCCGAAGAGTCTGTCTATTATGAATCTTCCGACATAAAATACTCCAAGAGAAACAAGCAGGAATGGGAGAATATATTTTATGAAGTTTGATTTCTTTCCAGTGTTTATAACTGATATTATTAATGTAGCTATAATGCTTGTGATTATTACAATTATTATGGCAAAGAGATTGAACTCTGCAGAAGTAATTGCAGGTGAAGTCGGATTGATTTGAGAGTATTGGCTAACTGCAATTCCAGTAGTAGGCTGGCTTACCCATAACTTTTCAAATAGGCTTATGAGCTTGCTTGAAACAACATATAGGAAAGGTGCACCAACGGCAGCACTGAAACCTATGAAAATGGAATACATGATCATAGATGCGCTTACTTCCTTGTGTATTAGTTGCTGATTTCTAAGATCCGTTGCAGTCTTTTCAAGTATTCCAGCAACCTCTCCACCAGATTCTATTCCTTCTTTTATTAGCTCTATGGATCTGTCAAGATATCTAGAATTAAATCTTTCAGAAAGCTTGTCAAGTGCCTCATTGATCGTTTCTCCTCCGAATATTCTTTTAGAGGCAATCTCTACTTCTTTTGATAAGAGTCCAAACTCAGGCTTTGCAGCGTACCAAATCGCTTTTTCTATCTGCATGCCTGCTCTTACATTTGCTGCAGCAAGCTGCAAGAAATCAGGAAGCACTTTTTCAACTTCTGTTCTTCTCTCATCTATTTTTAGTTCAATATATTGGTATATCAATCCAAGAAGAATTATATTCAATACAATGAATGAAAGTAATAGCAATAATATGTTCTTAAAGAGAAGATACGAGAGTATGAATGAAAAGAGCAATGAAAATGCAAAATATATTATAAGCAAGCCTGCAGCGTATTCTGGATCAAGCTCTATCCCTGCTTCAGAGATCTTTTTTCCTATCTTTTTTACATTTTCTCTTTGAAGCAATCTACCTAAAGCCTCTATTTGTTTTTCGAACGGAAGCATATAATTCAAACCTCGTAGCTTGGCCTGCTTAACTCAATATATGAGAGGAATGCATACTGTATTATAGCAATCAATGGAACGAGCGCCCATACATTTATACCTGTCAATTTTATTCCTGCAAATGATAACAGCAATATACCTATACTTATACCCAACGACGGGAAGATTATTCCCATAACCAAATAAAACATTACTAATGGATTCAATTTCTGTCCGTACTCCTTTATCTCTATTACCTGCTCTTTAGATATCTGGTCTAGAACTGTCTCTAATGAATTTGCGACATCAGCTCCTGATCTCACAGAATTAACTATCTGTAGAATCATTCTCTTGAAGGATTGCGACGGGCAGTCTTCTATTGTTTCTTGCATTGCGGTGTCCAAAGGCACGCCAAGAAAAACTTTCTCAGCTATTTTGTTGAACTCCCTGCTGACTTCTCCATAGTTGCTTTTTGATATTGCAACAATCGAGTCAAATAAAGGCAACCCTCCCTTCAATGCAATCCACATGTGCCTTCCTGCAAAGAGAAGTTCCTTGTCTATCATTCTTCTTCTCCTTGAAGCCAGTGCCTTTGGTTGCTGAATAAATAAGAATACTGAAAATGGAATATAGATTATTGCAAAAGGAATGAGAAGTAACATGTTAACTGACTGGAGCATGAAAAGTATGTAAGTGAGTATTATAAGAGAAATAGTGAGGAATCCAGCCTTTACCAGAGATTTCTCAACAAATTCATCAACAGTTTGGGTCATCCCTGCCTCTCTCATCTTTTTTTCAAGCCAGGGGAATCTAGACTTAGTGTAATTTATTAAATTAGCCTTAAGATCGCTTTGCTTAATGTTTTGTTCTGCCTTAATTTTAGGTTCGCTTTCAATTTTTATTTCGTCCATCTCTTCACTCCTTTTATCTTCAATTATTATTTTTGTATATTTAAGTATATATCGTTTGTTTTATAATTATTTCTTTGCAAGGCGCTTTATCAGATAAAGTCTTCTAAGTTCAGACATAGCCTCTCCGAAATCCATCGATACTATTTCTACCGCTTCCACTTCTTCTTCAATAGACTTCGGTATAACTTCCTTTTTCTGCTTTTCCATCTCTTTTATTTCATTTACTGTATCAGTGAAACTCTTTCTTACAGTTGATATCGTTCCTTCCATTATCATCACTGTCTATTAATTTGTTCTGCCCATGTGATTTTTAGAATGACCAATCTCTATTGGAGTTTGCGTACGCCAATATCTCTTCGCTATCCTTATAGTAATCTGCAGTTATTCTTCCTACTGCATTTATGTCGAAATATTTCTTTGCAACCATCCACTTAAGTATTTTTGTCTTGTCCAATAAATCTATCTTCATTTCCTTAACAGTCATTCCTGTGTAAAGCGCGAGCGTTTCTCCAAGTCTAGTTATTGCATTCTCTTCTTTCATTGTGTCTGTTCTCGGATCCCACCTATAAACTACATTCGCCTTTCCTTCACTTGTTATTTCAGCAAATTCAAATGTCCTCCTTATACCGCTTCTTCTATTCCTATATTGTGTCACTATCCCTCCCAGCGCAGGAAGAGAACTTTCAGGAATGTTTATTGGAGGGGTTGTTAATCTGTTGACACATTCTTCTGCATTGTCTGCATGTAAGGTTGCATATACTGAGTGTCCAGTATGCATAGCTTCAAAAAGTACTTCAGCCTCCCTCTGTCTTCTTACTTCACCCACTATAATTCTATCTGGTCTTTGCCTTAATGCATTAATCATTAAATCTAGCATAGTGACTTCTCCCTTGCCTTCAGGGTTCGGTTCCCTTGTAGTCATTGCCACCCAATGGAGGAAGTCTGGAAGCGTCAGTTCTCTGGTATCCTCTATTGAAATTATTCTTTGGTTTGGAGGTATCATGCATGCAAGAGCATTAAGGAAAGAAGTTTTACCAGATCCAGTACCACCGCTGCTTAGTAACGAGATTTCATTCTGTATGCAAAGCCATAATAGGGATGCAACCTCTGGAGTTACAGTTTTTACCTGGATCAGATATGGAATAGTCCATGGATTCTTTGCAAATTTTCTTATCGAAAGCGTGTTTCCAAATGTGGATATGGGGCTGAGAGTTGCATTCACTCTATCTCCGCTTGGGAGATATGCATTCATTATTGGATTCAATACATTTATTTGTCTTCCAACTCTCCTTCCTATATTAGATGCATATTCATAAACAGTATCATCTCTTCTTATCCAAAGATTTGTTGAACACCAGCCATGTCTTTTATGATAAACTTG
>JAVZCX010000015.1:0-16728 GCA_038874185.1 Candidatus Micrarchaeia archaeon | reverse complement strand
GTCCTTTTACGCACCTATCCATCATTTTTATGAATTCATCCATTATCTTGAAAGTAAGTGCATCTCCCAGAAGCTTTCTATTCTGTAGAAGAATATCCCACATCTTTATATGCAAAGCATCTCCAGTATTATTTGCCAAAGGCATCCCATATAAATGATGAAGAGCAAGTTTTCCTCTCCTCTCTTCTGAATAATCTTCAATATCGTCATGTATAAGAATCCAGTGCTGGAAAAGCTCAAGCGCTATAGATATAAACTTCATTTTCTTAGGATTTCCATTGAAAGCCTTACAAGATTCCAATGCAAGTACTGAGCGCAAATGTTTTCCTCCCCTCAATGGATAATCAAGCATCATTTCTTTTAACTTTGATTCTGGTTCCTTTTCCAGATAAGCAATCGTATCCTTTTGTATTTGTTCTCCGTCTCTCTTTAAAATCTCCATTATGTCTATCTTATTATTTTTTGTATCTCCAGATAACTTCGCCATAAAATCACAAAAGAAATTATATGGAAAAAAATAAAAAACTATGAATAATCTATGTGAAATAAAAAATTATATTAAATTAATTTTAAACCAATTAAAATATATTAAAAAAAGAAATAGATATAGTTTAAATATAACTATATCGTTTCCTTATCTATTCTTTGATTATCTGATATTGGTGTTCTTCTTGTTAATAAAAATCTCTTTAGCTCTTTGTCTTTCTCAGAAAGCATCTTCAGCCAAATTCCTTTGTTTCCCTTTCCGAGCGTTCTTTCTGATTTATCCTCCCATTTTTTACTCCATTTTTTCAATTGATCACCATTTAATGGCACCGAATGCTTGTCACAATTCTATAAAGATTCGTGTACCATTTAAATAAATAACCTTTGTAATAGAACCACGCATAACTTATTTATAAACCTTTCCTTTGCGTATTGATCTTGATTTCTGTTTTACATCTTCTCAGGAATAGAGATTCCTAACAAAGCCAAAGAAGAAGAAAGAACATATAAAGTTGCCTGCGTCATGCCTAATCTTATCTTCTGCTCTTCTTCGCTTGATTTAAGGACAGGAGTAGATTCATAGAACCTGCTGAATGCGTCTGCAAGTCTAAGTGAGTATTCTGCGATTACATTCGGCTGGTAGCTGGATGCTGCTTTTTCTACGACAGACTCGAATTCAAGAATTGTTTTCGCAAGCTGCCTTTCGCTATCGTTTAATGAATAGTTTTTCGCATGTAACGGTTTGATTGAAGGTTTCACATTTGACTTTTCAATTATTCTCTTAGCCCTCACACCTGCATATTGCAGATATGGTCCAGTATCTCCCTCAAAGCTTATTGCCTTATCCCATTCGAATGTAACTCTCTTGTTTGGAGAGATTCTGAGGAATGAGAATTTAATTGCTGCGTTTACGATTTGTTTTGCGATTTTTTCCTTCTCCTTTTCATTTATTCCTGATTTTTCAATCCTTTTCTCTATTTCTGCGAGAGATCTTTTCATTCCTTCTGCAAAAAGATCATCCGCTGAATAGCCAAGCCATGTTCCCTCTCTGCCACTGAATGCTGCCTCTGGCAAGGTCACATGTTCATATGCAACATGTATGTAGTTATTAGCCTGTGCTTCATATCCCATCTTCCTAAGAACGTATCTAATTAAATCCTGGAGATAGGTCTGTTCTACCCCTATTATGTTCACAACAATGTCTCCTTTTCCAAACCCCTTTACATCCCTACCGTTAATATCTGTAGAATAAAGGGATTTCTTATTTGGCTGCTTTTCAAAAACGCTGTATTTCATATTCCCTTCTGCTAGGCCGAATTTCCACATTGCAAGTGCAATGTCTTTTGCAGTATATGTAGGGACCCCATCAGATCTCACTATAACCTTTTCATCAGACTTCAATGACGGGAATTCAGATTCATCAAGTTTTACTACAACACATCCTTTCTTTTCGCCTTCTGTCTCCTTTACAAATATACCTGACTTTAGCATTTTTGAAAATATAGAATCATAAAGCCTGAATCCGATTAAATCGCTTTCCCAAAGTAAAACGTCCTCATAAATCTCATAGTTGAATGCAGTTTGTAGCTGTGCCCTAACTACTCTTTCACATATGTTTCTTGCTGTTTTTGAAGATACCGGATCCCTTTCGTCAAGTTTTTTCATTAATCTCCTGACTTCTGTTTCTATCTTTGCTGGATCCTTACTTATCTCTACATATTGCTTTCCAATCAAGAGATCAAATTTCTCCTTTTCCTGCTCTTCTGTCCTAGGCAATGTAAGATATCCCCATATGCTTTGTGCCACCTGCAAGCCTAAGTCGTTTATGAAGTTTTCCCTTTCTACAGTGTATCCGTTGAATTCAAGTATGTTTGATATTGAATTACCTAGAAGTGCATTTCTTAGATGGCCTATATGCCATGGCTTGTTTGGATTAACTGAAGGATACTCTACAATCGCTTTCTTTCCCTTGCTTTCACTCTTTCCATAGTTTTCTTTTTTATCTAAAACATCTGCAAAAACAGAAAGAATGAAAGAATCGCTGAAAATAAAGTTAATGTATGGACCTATTACCTTAACTTCCTTAACTAGTTTCTTGCTGCATTTCATCTTTTTTGCAATTTCTTGTGCCAGTTCTGCAGGATTTTTAGAATATTTTTTAGCAAGGGTAAAACATATGTTCGTAGACAGATCCCCAAATTCAGGTTTTGCCGGAATCATTGAGTTTGTACATTCCTCTAGCGTTGATTCATATTTCATCTTAATTATCGCATCTAAAAGGCTTTCAGCTATTTCCTGCTTAATAGAACTTATAATTGACATAAAAAGATATGCGAATATAAATTTAAAAGAACTGCTGTAATTGATATAGGTTTAAATATTTGACAGCGATAATTAATAAAGAAGCATTATTAATCGATTTCTAAGGGGCCGTGGGCTAACCTGGTACGCTGCCAGCTTCGGGAGCTGGTGATTCGAGTTCAAATCTCGACGGCCCCATATGTAGATCTTATATCATCTAATAACTTAATCATAATTTTCTAATTCTTCTAAAAATGTATCTGTATCTTCCTCGTCTCCAATCAAATCAATCCTATCGAATTTCTTTATTGGAATGAGTGGAGAGTCAGTGAAATCTATGTCTTTTCCATCTTTATCTTTAATGAAAAGGTAATCGCTCTTTGCACCGATGACATATAGATTTTTGCCTTTTATCCATTCGCCTATTGTTTTATATGCATTATCTATCAAAGTTCTGAAAGAGAATTGGCCTTCTGGATTTATATGATAGACTGCATTAAAAACATCTTTATAATGTATTGCACGCATATATTGGTTAAACAAAAATACCATGTTCTCTGCAGATATCTTATCAGTCATATCTGAGTATTCAGACGTCGCTAATATTGAAGCAATCTTATTCTTTATCTCATTAAGGCGTTCAAATTGTGATTTGAATCTATCTAATTTCTCTTTTGATGACTCTTCCAAAGCGGACTCTAAATCGCTTGGAAGGTTGTAGAGCTTTATTATATCGCTATTTTCTTTTTCGAAGAAATTAACGAAATTAAATGTAAGCTGATTATCTTCTCTTCTTGTGCTTCCTTTTCTTATGTGATTCTTTATCTTTCTGCTTGCCTTTTTGTCTTTTGTCTTTAATGATATGTAAAAAGATCTAAACTTATCCTTTACAGTTTCATATGCGGCATAATACTGTCTAACTAAAGATTGCTTGTCAAGCTGTTTTTTGCTTCTGGTTCCTATTGCCGTACCGTCTGCCTTTGCAACAGCTACATAATACTTTTGCATTAGGTTTGTTGCTTCATCTTTAGATATATTAAGTACTCTTAAAATTTCTCTGTAAATGTCCATTTCTCGCCTGTATAAGTAGTAATCAACATGTATATTCTGTCTCATGAAATATTTTGGATATTGAAGTTCAGCTATTCTTATTATAGGATCATAATGTAATGTACTAAAATATAAATTCCATTCTGGTTGAGATGGAAAGAATGTTGATGACAACATAAGTTCTAATGGAATGTATGTCATATAAGCATCATAGTATAATCCTGGCTTTACTTGAGGTATTCCTTCGTCCATTAACTGCCTTTTCATGTATTCGTTAAGTCTCTTTTTGAAAATCTGCCTTTCATCCTCTCTCTTTTTTTGTTTGTAGCCGTAATGCAACTGAGTATGGCGGACCTTCCATTCACGGAGATGGAATATTTCGTTCATTGAAGTTGGAGAGAAGGCCACATCTGTTATTGGAACATGAGGTACCATTGCAGCTGCTTTATACAAAAGCTTAAGTGTAGGTTCAAAATCAAATATCTCTATCAATGGATCTATGTCGTGAGTAGAATAAAAGTCAAGCTTGTACTCTGCATTCTTGTTCCCATTTATCGCCATTATCTCTAATTCTTTAAGTTCATCATGTGTAGCTATTTTATGAAATTCTGAATCCATAACTGTCTTAATGTACATCCGCTTTTTCTGCAAATATATGAAATTTGCAACATCTGCAAGCTTATGTGAAAGATCAAAAGGTTTTGTCTTAAGATATGGGAACCAAACAGAAGCCAAACGATGAGTATCAAGGATTTCCTGCGCTGCAAGAGATATCTTCTGGTAGAAATCCCTTCTCCAGAGCCTTGGTTCCTTTTTCTTCACTGCTATGTCAAAACGTTCGGTTTTATTCTTTCTTGCGCTATCTCTTATTTCTGAAAGATCATAAGGTATAACGTGGCCTACGATCCTATAAGGTTTTTCCTGCTTGACAAATTTAATCACTGCATTAAGTAGTTCATATTCAGTATCAAAATAAAGAACTGTGAATCCATTTATTTCTTTTGTTTCATTATTGATTGCAGTATTTCTGAGCTTGAAATATAATCGTTTTATAGAACCGTCTTCTTTTCTTAGATGGATCATTACTCTAGAAATCTGCTCTTTATACTTGTCCTCAAGTAGATTCACATCTCCAGACTCTTCTGTTTTCATTACCATTTTCTTAGTCAATTCCTGAATTTTTTCATTTATCTCGGATGGATCCATTGTTGAATTCTTATTTGCAAGCTCTGCTTGCAGCTCTGAAATTTCCTGCATTATCTTTCTTTCTTCTTCTGTTTTCCACATTGGCTTCTCAATGTCTATGAAACATGTTGAAAGTGACTTCCAACAAATATAAGGAATTCTTTCATCTGTCAAAAGCATTCCTTCAGGTTCTGTTCCTCCTTTCACATATGGATTTACTTCGCTTTTAGGCTGCAACACTAATTCATATTGCCCGTTATCCCAATTGTAAATTACTGAATTCTGGCTATTTAAAGATTTTGCAGCAAGATCAAGAGAGAACCTAAGGCTTCCAAATTTCATTCCAATTTCTTCTAATTCTCTCGCAAAACTTTCATTTGACTTAAAAAGTCTATATACGATAGGATGCTTATCTCTTACTATCCCATTATTCTCTGTTAAGAAATCTGAAATCTTATAGCCTTCTAAATAAAAATGCCGAAAATCATTGACTGCTCTAGTTATCTTTGCGGATAATACTTTATCATGGTGTTTTGAATCTTTTCCATAAAATTTAGAGATCTTATCAATCAAAATAGAATCTAATTCATTAAGCTCCTTAATCTTAGAAAAGATGTATTCTAGTTCGCTTGAAATTTTTACTTTTTTATACATCCAGCCCAACTGTCTCCTTATCGACTTGTTAATGTTTTTTGTTTGGAAGCCTAGCTTTTCAAAATTATCCAATATCCTTTTTTCGCATGGGACTGTTGCATTAACAACTGATGATTTGATATTGTCAATAATGAATTCAAAATCAGGAAATTTTTTTTCTAATTCTGTTTTTTTATCTCTATCTGCATAAGAGAGATAACACGTAATCTTGTATGTCTTGTCCATGGGTCTGTTCAATTTCTCAAGATAAGCATATAACGAATCGTAATCATAAAAAGGACTTGTTGAAATAGTAATCGGATGATTAATATAAACAGTAACAGTTTCAGGAGAGGACAAAGACCATCTCCTTAAATTCATAATCAAACGATTCCTTTTTGACTCGTACTCCTCAAAACCAACATGGCTAACAAACCAGAAAGGCTGAATCTTTTTCTTCTCCTCTTCTTCTGAAAATAAATGAATCTCATTATGCTTTTTCTCGAAAGAAGGTTCTTCATCTAAAGGAGTATCATTCCAAAACGAATCATCCTCTTGCGAATCTATTGATTGATTTCTAATAATATGATTATTCTCTTTTAAATCGTTATTATGCATGATATTTTGACATTATTTTTGTATATAAATGTTTCATTTTCCAGCGAAAAAGATGTCTAAAACACCTAAAATAATGACGCTGCTTTTATCCAGACAATGATAATATTTTAAACTTAAAATTGCATATATGTTTCACTATTCGACTTCGATTACTTAGATTAATCAACTGCAGGGGTGGCAGAGCCTGGTCAAATGCGCCAGCTTCAGGGGTTGGTGCCGTAGTGGCTACGTGGGTTCAAATCCCACCCCCTGCACTAAGGGTGGATAAAATGACATACGAAGAGATCCTAAAAATTAATATCTTTGGAAATACAGTATTTGATTATTTAGTTGCAATGGGAATTTTTCTACTTACGTGGCTAGTTATATTTGTAATAAAAAAAATAATTCTTGTACAATTAAAAGAGATAGCAAAAAGAACGAAAACTACTCTTGATGACAAGATGATAGAGTATGTAAACAGTATCAATATTTTCTTCTATATCGTGCTTTCTATATATGTAAGTACAACATTTTTAGTTCTGCCGACTATGATACATACCTTGCTTTACTATTCTTTGCTTATAACTGTCGCATATTATGTTGTTAAATTCTCACACAAAATAATAGAGCATTTATTTGCAAAAATAGAAGTTGAACAAACAAAAAGATATCATGAAACAGACTTCTCACAACTCCACCTGATGAGAGATGCAGTAAAGTATGTAATATGGTTCATTGCAATTCTATTATTCCTATCTAACCTTGGTTTTGATATAACTGCATTGATAGCTGGTTTAGGTATTGGAGGTATTGCGATTGCATTCGCACTTCAGAATGTGCTGGCAGATATTTTTGCTTCATTCTCTATTTATTTTGACAAGCCTTTCAAGAAAGGAGATTTCATAGTAGTTGGAAATGAGAGCGGTACGATTAAAAAGATAGGATTAAAGACTACAAGGATAGAATCTCTTCAAGGTGAAGAAGTAATAGTTGCAAACAAAATGCTTGTTGATTCAATAATACATAATTACAAAAAAATGAATTATAGAAGAATAAACTTCACATTTGGAGTAACATATGAAACCCCTTCAATTAAACTTGAAAAAATACCAAATATAATAAAAGAAATAATAGAAAGTAGAAAACATGAAGGAAAGGAAATAGCAAAAGTTGAAAGAGTTTTCTTCAAAAGCTTTGGTGACTCTGCATTGATGTACGAAGTACTTTACACAATTTCATCAAATGAGTATAATGTGTATGCAAAAATACAAAATGAAATAAATATTGAAATATTAAAGAGATTTAAGAAAGAAGGAATAGAAATGGCATATCCAACAAGAACTGTGTATATTAAAAAATAAGGTGAAAATATGAATATCAAACCTTTGTTTATATTGGTTTTAATTCTTTCTAATTTATTTGCTTACAGACCTGACAATCAGTTGGGGACAAGGCAGACCATTGCTTTATGGCACATTTTAACCTCACTTTTTTCATCTATATTAATTGTATATCTGGCAATACAGTTCAGAATGAAGCAGAAAAAATTCCACAAAGAAATAGCATACATAATGGCAATCACCGGATTGGCAAGCCTGTATTTCTCCTGGCAATATGGATTTGTCATCTCACTAAATGCAGATATAAGAAATATACATTATATAACTGGCTTTTTAGCATTGATTCTCTCGCTATTACCAATACTAATAAAACCAGGCGGAAAAATGAAATTGCATTGCAGAATAGCAACAGCTGCTGCAGTTTTTGCTATTGTATCAATAATAACTGGAATTATCGGATATCAAGATATGATAATTAACATACTGTCTAGATTAATGTAGAAAGGTGATTTGATGGGAAATTTGTCAGTAGCATCTGTTGAAAGAATTATAAGAGCAGCAGGTGGGAATAGAGTAAGCAGAGAAGCAGCTGAAGCGCTCGCAGTAATACTTGAGCAGAAAGGAATGGAAATTGCTTCAAAGGCTGCAAAACTTGCAAGACACGCAGGAAGAAAAACAATCACTGCTGACGACATTAGGCTTGCACAATAATTCGATAAAAACTAAATTACAATAAAATTAGATAATAAAAATAAAACAGTTAAAAAATTATAGTTTTGACAATGCATAGATCAGAACGATGTCAAGAACTACAAATGTGATAAGAAGTATATTGCCTGGCGATCCCAAGATTAAAAGGTTTGAAAAACTGCTTAGCACTATATACTCCATTACGATAGCGGATAAAACAACCAATGCTTTAGATACGAAAAGGTCGTAGTTTAGTATGATATAACCGCCAATTATAGCTATTAAAACCCATGCTATCAGTGCAAAATCGCTGAACATTGTAAACCATAAGAATATAGAAGAAGCAAGAATCAGCATCAGATAAGATATAAACTTCGTCTTCAGACCGGCCTCTATTTTTTCCACTTTTTTCCTAGAAGCGACTGTTTCTTTTTTAACTTTTTTCATTAAAACAACCTCATTTTTTCTGCCTGATTCAAACCAGATTAACCTCTTCTATCTGGGCCTGGCTAACTCCTTCGATTGAATTTAGCTTCTCTTCCATGTCTCCGCCCAGATTATCAGGCACGATGAAAAGAACCTTGAGAGCCTTAACTCCAAATCCAACATCCTCTATTCTTGAATCTGCAAGTCTGCCTATCTTTGCTATCTCTGCCTTTATTGATTCAAATTTAGATGGATCCTCTGAATAAATTTTTGCTGTTACCATTACGTCTCCCATGATACCACAATATTTATTTATAGAAAAAGAATTTAAATATTAATATCTGAGTTTATGAAATTTAAATCTATAGAGAAAGCTATAAAAACATAATCCACTATATTATTCTATTAAGGTCTATTTTTATAGATCATATTTCAAAGGTGAATTTATGAAAACATGCATTAGCTGTGGAAAACAAGCAAAGAATTACACTGAATTCGAAAGCCCGGAAGGTGAAAAAATAGTAAGATGCAAACACTGCAAGGAGAATGGAATACCTTACAAGACACCTTCAGGATTTGAAGGTCCATAACCATCAAAAAATCATTTGCTTTTATCAGTTTATTCTGTCAACACTTTTGCCATGTAATGACCTTCAAGTTCGTAGCCTAATTTTCTATAATATTCTCTTACCCCTACCCCGCTGATTACCAATAATTTCTTTATTCCGTTTTCCTTTGCAATTTGCTCTGCTTTTTGCATCAATTTTCTCCCAAGGCCAGAATGCTGTACTGGAATTGCCTTTTTAGTGCTTGTAGATTCAGTTGGGCTCTTTATCCTTAATTCTGGGCCATAAACATGCAATTCTCTTATAAATGCAAAATCTTTATTTCCATCTATAATCCTTAATCTGCACAATCCGAATAAGAAATCTTTATACTCATAAGAGATAAAATATTCCTGGCCGCCTGATGCCCGATACTTGTCAACAATAAGATGTAAATCATCTGAACTTATTTTTTCCACTTCCTCACGATTGATTTTTCCTTTAATTATTGAAAAACCGATTTCCCTGCAACGTATGCATTTGCATGCCTTTCCTTCCTTTTTTAATTCATCATAAACAAGATTGCGCATATCTATTTTCCTTGTTCCGTTTGTTATGAAAGAAGGCGGAATTTCCCTCATCACTCTCATTATTCTTACCCATTTAGGAACCATGAGCTTTATTTCCTTAAGCAAGTAAAGAATCTCATCATCCGAATAAGCCCTATACTTTCCTTCTTTATACCATAACTCAAGCTCGCTTCCTTTCATCACTTGCGTCGGATATATCTTAACCTGATCCGGCATAAACCTTTCATCATAGAATATTTCATTGAATCTTTTTAGATCATTTTCAATACTTGAACCTGGCAATCCAGGCATAAGATGATAACCTACCTTGAATCCAGCATCCTTTAATCTTTTTGTTGCATCAACCACATCATTAACTGTGTGACCTCTTTTAATTAATTTATAAACATGATCATCTGGAAGCTGGACTCCTATCTCGCATCTAGTTGCACCGAGCTCAAGCATTCTTTTGACATCATCCTCTTTACAATAATCAGGCCTTGTTTCTATGCACAAAGCAACGCATCTGTGCTTTGCTTTTTCATTAATTTTCTTTGCCTCTTCTAAATCTCTTGCTTCAATCCCGTTCATTGCATCAAAGCATCTTTTGATAAACCAATATTGATAATCAACTGGATAAGCAGTAAACGTTCCTCCCATAACAATTAACTCTATCTTTTCAGTAGGATGACCCATTGCCTCAAAAGACCTTATTCTAGCTAAAACTTGATTATAAGGGTCATATTTTAGTTCTTTTGCACGCATAATTGCTGGACTAAGAGGAGTATATGATTGTGGAACACCAAGAGTTGGACAATAAACACAGGTTCCATGCGGACATGGCCTTGGTTCTGTCACTACTGCTATTGGAGTTACTCCGCTCATTGTACGTGTTGGCTTTGTTGGCATAAAAGAATAAAGCTACTAAGATATATAAAAATTAAGTAAAAGATTTAGTTAGCATGGGTTACATAAGTATCTGCTGCTTTATCATGCAAACTTTGATGATTCTTATCATACCATATAAGAAATGCGCTTAAAATAAGAGGTATCAAAAATAAATAGGCTGATAAAAATAAAATTAATGACTTTGTAAACTCCCTTAAAAATAGTTTTTCAGGCTTAGGCAATTTTCCATTTCTATCAACTATCTTAATACTTAAGATATATTTACCTGGAGTCTGGCCTGATTTCAATGTGGGAACAAAAAATACTGCCATAAAAAGTATAAATTCCAATAAAATAAAAAAACCAATATCAAATGCTCCTCTAGAGCCTAAAAATATTCCTATAATAAACACCAACAAAGTAAATAGTATTAGATCTATTATAAATGCAAATCCTCTTCTGACTATACCAACATAATTACGTTTTTTCTTTTCAGCCTTGTTAGTTACGGTATTATTTTCCAAGTTGTTTTCTGTCTTGTGATTACTTCTTTCTGGTAATATAATTGCTAAAAGAAAATACATAAATATTAAAGTCAGCAATACAGCTGCTGCACCGAACAAATGATAATAAAAAAATCCAACAATCATAAAAAGAAGTGCAGTTACTAAGGATACAATTCTTAAAACTGTTGGATTAACGTTTAGCCACTCTGCAAAACCACCTATTACGCCAGCTACTATTCTATTTTTCGAACGGACTAATTCATTCATATTTTAATTTATAAAATAAACTATTTAAAAATTATGTTTTTAATTTTACTATGGAAATACAGATTTTTAAATGGGAAGATATAGACGAAATAATTAAAATTGAAAGAGAATCATTCGAAAAAGATATTTGGGACAAAGAGGAATTTATGAAATTTTTTGAAACATGTAAAGATAGTTTTTTAGTTGCTAAAGAGAATAAAAAAATTATCGGCTATATTATCCTAGAGATGATTGAACCAAAAAAAGGATATATCAGATCAATTGCTGTAAAAAAAGAAAAACGAAAAAAAGGGGTAGCTAGAAATCTAATAGAATATATTATAAAAAAGTTTGAAATAAAAGAGTTATCTTTGCATGTAAGGGCTGGAAATAATGCTATTAATTTTTATAAAAAGTTAGGATTTAAGGAGATTGAAAGATTAAACGGCGTTTATCCTGATGGGGAAGATGCAATCTATATGGTATGGAAAATAAAATGTGATTGAATGAGATATAATAAAAAAGAGCAAATAAGTATATGGGATTCTATAGCTAGTGGATGGAGCGGATGGAGAAATCAAGTAAGGAGAGATGTAATTGAGTTCTCTAAAGAATGGAAGCCTGGAAAATTGCTTGATATTGGTTGCGGCAGCGGAAGAAATCTTTTTCATTTTGCAGAGAAAGGATTTGACTGGTATGGGATTGACTTCAGCAAAGAAATGATAAACATAACGATTGAAAATTTCAAAAGAAAAAATATCGATGTTAAAGGAAGACTTAAAGTTGGAGATATGACTAGTCTTCCATTCTCCAACAACAGTTTTGATTATATTATTTCAATCGCTTCTTTTCATCACCTTCCTAAAGAAGAACAGATAAGTGCAATAAAGGAAATGAAAAGAGTGCTAAAAGAAAATGGAGAAATGATAATAAGTGTGTGGAATAAATATTCATTTAAGAGAATTGGATTCTGGTTTTCTAGAAAAGAAACACTTGTTCCATGGAAGAAAAAAGAAAAAGGAATTGAAAAGGAATATAATAGATACTACTACCTTTTCAGCTATGGAGAGTTGAAAAAATTGATTCAAACGAATGGATTTAAGATAAAGAAATCCAGCGGAAGGTTTGATGAGAACATAACCTTTTTAGTAAAAAAATAGTAACAAAATAATAAGATTTTAATTATTTTTATTTAATATTAATTATGCGAATTAGAAATCCGTCAATAAGGGAGAAAATAAGGGCAGCATGTTTGGCATTTAATTTTGCATTCAACGCAGACAAAAAAATGACAATGATCCTTCTGCTTCTAATTTTATTTTCTGGCTTTATTGGAATAATCTTGCCATATGTATTTCAAATTATAATTGATACTATAATTTCTGGAAAAGATTTCTCAATAATGAATGGAATAACAATAGGAATAATCGGCTTTTTAATTGTATATATGATCCTAAGAATAGTACAAAAACTATTGCAAAATCTAAGAAGGATAATGATCAAGCTTTATAGCCAAAAAATAGAACTATATACCTCAAGCGCATTAATGGAAAAGATATCTTCTTTGGATGCAGCATACTTTGAAAACCCCCAATATCATGAAGTATTGCAAAAAGCAAAAAGCAGCTTATGGCAGATTCCAAATTTTATGTTTGAATCTTCATCTTTACTTATCCAATTTGTAAATACAGTATTGATTTTGATATTACTATTAAATTTTAATTGGATTACTGCCGCATTAATATTATTATCTACTTTACCAATTCTTTTGATAGGAATAGAAACTTCAAAATTACAATGGGGGGCATACAGTTCTACATCTCCAATAAATAGAAAAGCCAGTTACTATAATCATCTACTGACGCGCGACATTACTACAATAATGGAAATAAAGTTGTTTAAATTGAAAGAATACTTTATGAATAAATACAGAAAATTGCTTATGAAGAATTATGATAAGCAACTAAATCTTGCTAAAAATGAATTTAGAAATTTTATGCTAATAAATGTTATAGAGACTATATTTACGGCTTTGGCTGCTTGGATAGTAATAAATGAATATTTAAATGGAAAGATAACAATAGGTCAATTTACATTTTATTGGTCTTTGGTTTTTCAAATGATTGGATATGCGGGCTCACTAGTTGAACAGATATACACTTTAGATTATGAAGCATCTTATTTGACACCAATGTTGAAACTTATGGAACTTAAAAACCTGATAAAGGAACCAAAAAAGCCAAAACCATTTCCGAAAAAATTAAAGCACGGAATAGAATTCAAAAATGTAACCTTTTATTATCCAGGTTCAAAGAAGCCTGTGTTAGAGAATTTTAACCTGTTTATTAAAGCGGGAGAAAATATTGCACTTGTTGGAGAAAATGGTGCTGGAAAAACAACAATTGTGAAACTACTCTTAAGAATGTATGATGTCAATTCTGGTGAGATATTAATAGATGGAATAAATATAAAAGAATTTAGCAAAGATGACTTATACAAAAATATGGGTGTAATATTTCAAGATTTTAAAAGATATGAAGCAACTGTAGAAGAAAATATCTGGTATGGAGATGTAGAAAGGGGCATTGAATACAGAGAGATACATGAAGCAGCAGAAAAATCTGGAGCTTGGGATTTTGTAAAATATCTACCTAAAAAGTATAAGACACATCTAGGAAAAACATTGAAAAAAGAAGGTACTGAGATATCAGTCGGACAGTGGCAGAAGATTTCTCTAGCAAGAGCGTTTTATAGAAATGCACAAATACTATGCTTGGACGAACCGACAGCTTCTATGGACGCAAAAAGCGAATATTTGCTTTTTCAGAAATTTAAAGAGTTAACTAAATCAAAAACAACTATATTGATATCACACAGATTCTCGACAGTAAAAATGGCTGATAAAATATTTTTGATTGAAAGAGGTAAAATCATCGAATCTGGAAACCATGCTGAACTTATGAAAATGAAAGGCAAATATGCGAAATTTTATAACATGCAAAAATCAGCATTTGATTAAAACAAACATTATTGATTTGGTGCATTTTTATTTCATTATTTGCTAAATTTTTTATTTTATTTGCTGCATTTTTCCAAAGCTTATTATTCCTATCCAAGAACAAATCAATCCCATCAAAATCAAGACTGCGATGTCTAGATACAATGGAAACGCCCCATGTCCTATTATAACTGTTCTTAATGCATCCACTCCATATGTCAATGGATCAATCTGAGACAGGTTCTTTATGAAATCTGGGAGATTTGAGGAGCTTACATCGAAAAGAGCACCGCTGAAAAAGAAAAGAGGCCAGATAACAAAGTTCTGTACCAATCCAAATCCTTCCTGTGTTGACATGTTTGAACCTATTATAAGCCCTAAAGACACCATTGACCATGTAATTAACAACATTATAAATAATACTGGCAATAAATTGATTATCGGAAAATTGACTATAAGCAGATAACCTAAAACAAGAAGAATCAAACCTTGTATCATTGAGTCTGTCATTCCTCCAAGCAGCTTTCCGAAAAATACAGTAGATCTCGAAACTGGAGCAACTAGTACTTCCTTGAGAAAGTCGAGTTTTCTGTCCCATATTATATAAACTCCAAAGAATATAGATGAAAACAATATTGACATTGTAAGTATGCCTGGAAAAATGAACTTTTGATAATCCCCACCTGCACTTATTGAACCGCTGATGCCTCCTCCAAAAATAAACAGCCATAACAATGGGGAGATGAATGATGCAATCACTCTTTCCTTTTCTCTAAAGTAAACCTTGACCTCTCTGAGCCAAATTGCATAAATCCCTTTCCATTCCATAAAATCACTTTATATTTGTATGTTTATTCTACTATATGCTTTATTCTACCTGTTGGAAGTTCTGTATGTAGCTATTCTATTCATTATTGAATCGTTGCCTGATTCCTCATGTATGTAATGCCCTGTATAATGGAGAAAAACATCATCAAGTGAGACTCTTCTAACCTCAACTGAATCAACATCTCCAACCTTTGCTAATAATTTCTGCAGGTTCTTTGCCGCATTGTCTACTACAAGCTCAACGTATCCTTCATGATTTTTTGAAATCTTCTTTATGAATTTCATTTTTGTAACATTATTTAGATTCGGATTTCCTTTTATTCTTATTATGTCCTCACCAATCGACCCCTTTAGCTCATCGCTAGTCCCTTCAATAACTATCTTTCCTTTATCAATTATTGCTATTTTATCGCAAAGCGAATCTGCTTCCTCAAGATAATGTGTTGTTAGGATTGTGGTTATTCTTTTTTCTTTTGTTATCTTTTCGATATAGCTCCAAATCGCTCTTCTGCTTGCAGGATCAAGACCTAATGTTGGTTCATCTAAAAATAATATCTTAGGGGTATGAAGAAGTCCTCTTGCTATCTCAAGCCTTCTTCTCATTCCTCCAGAATAAGTCCTTACAATACTATCCGCTCTTTCAGTCAAATCAACAAGCTCAAGCATCTCTTCTATTCTTTCTTTAGCAATTTCTTTATCCATGCCGTAAAGCATTGCATGCAGTTCAAGATTCTCTCTTCCAGTGAGAAGGTCATCAACACTTGGCTCTTGAAAAACTATACCTATGTTTTTTCTTACTTCAAGGGGATTTTTGCAAACATCAAAACCTGCCACCTTTGCTATACCTGAAGTTGGTCTTATGAGTGTAGAAAGCATGCTTATTGTTGTGGTCTTACCTGCCCCATTAGGTCCTAAAAGTCCAAATATCTCTCCCTCTTTTATCTTTAATGAAATCCTGTCAACTGCTTTGAGAGTTCCGAATCTCTTTACTAAATTTTTCACTTCAATTGCATACATAAAAACCACGAAATCAAATGTCTAATTTAACCTGCTTTGTCTTGAATTTTGATTCTGCGATCAGTCTTTTTGATGTTGACCATTCTGTTCTTAGATATTTTAGCAAAACAGGATTATCTATGTTCTGTTTTATACAGTTTATAGCAAGCTCATCATGAGGATAACCTGTGCCAAAATCGCAACCTATTTCTTTTTTTATCTTCTCAATCTCTTCGTCTCTAGTGACTTTGGCAATTATTGATGCAGCACTGCATATCGGGTATTTTACATCTGCCTTATGTGATGAGTGGAGCTTAGAAGCAACTGCTAAATCAATTGGAAGGTTTGACTTTATTCTGTGGGTAAATCGTACTGCATCTGGATCCGGAGCGTCTATGTATATCTTTTCTATCTTTTCAGCTATGTCGGGTTCTATCTCCT
>JAVZCX010000014.1:0-17086 GCA_038874185.1 Candidatus Micrarchaeia archaeon | reverse complement strand
CATGATATCTTTCTCAATTCCAATGTATCTTGCATTGCGATATGCCTTCTGCATCAAAGGCTCTATCGTGTCTTTTGTTATGTATCCAATCTCCATTGAAATTGCTCTTGCATTAAAGTATCCAGTTGTCATATCTGACAATAATTTCTTCTCATCAACGTTGAGAAGCTCCTCGCTATATACTATTCCATCTTCATATGCAAGAGGAACATGAACTCTAACTTCAAAAGGCTTTATATCTAATTTCTGTAATGCCTTAGCCACTACATCCTTTATAACTTCGCCCTTCTTTGCAACCAAAGAATCCTTTCCAACTGCAACCTTTCCAGCCTGTATCCTTGCATCTATTCCTGCAGTCTTAAGCTCTGTCAGGATCGGACCTGGTGGTAATTGTGTTTCTCCAGCAGGTACGATTATATCATAAGGAGCAATTTGACCTGGCTTTGCATAAACCTTCAATGGATTTGCATTCATCTTTTTGTAAAGTTTGAATGGATCCATATTTGCAATAATTAGTGCTTTTTCTCCTTTCATTGCCGGAAGTAATTGATTTAGATTCGCTAATTTAAGTGCTCTTCTAAGAAGTGATGTCTTATATATTATAATTTTTGCTTCACTTTTTAGTTCTTTTCTTATCTGATGTAAAAGAGCATTTGGTAAAGTATGCAAATCTACGACTGCAACAACTTTTGCTGATTTTAATTGATTAGCTATTTCATTAACTTTCTGCTTTTTAATTTCAAGTGCGCTTACCATAAATATCACCTTTTATTTATTCGACCTTAACTGGTTTACCCATGGAAAGTTTGATTACAACTGATTTTATTACAGAGTCTCCACCAACTTTATTTCTTATTGCATTGAGAACTGCTTTCGCGTTTTCGGTAAGGTCATCCACAGACATATTTTCTGTTCCGATAGCACAGTGAACAACAGGAAGAAACTTTCCTCTCGATCTTATCTTTACAACGTTTCTCGCGTTTTTAAGCATTAGAGAAACATTTCCAACAAGAGGCTTTGGAATCTTTCCTCTTCCACCAAGAATCTGACCGAAATTCTTACCAACTAATACCATCAATTGAGGTTGTGCAAAAAACTCTGAATTCTTTGCAAGTCTTTTTATGTCTGATTTTTTATATTTTGAAATTTGATCACTACCTATTACAAATTCTGCTCCTGCTGCCTTTGCATCAGCTGCAACATTTCCATCTGCAAATACCACTAAGTTTATGTTTTTTCCTCTTCCTTTTGGAAGCGTAACTTCAAGATTAAGCTTGTTCTCCTGTTTTGACATATCTATGTTTTTAAAATTCACAGCCATCTCAACAGACTGTACAAACTTTCTTGAACCTTTTTCCTCTAAAGCCTTTGAAATAGCCTGTTTAATGTTCTCGTCATTAATCATCTAAACACCCTCCCGCAGAATGCGGTTATACGGGCAACAGATATAAAGATCTGTGCGTATTTATTACTATAATAGATAAGATATATACAATGCGATAATTTAAAAATATTATTGTTTCATGGATTAAACTAAGTGACTAAAAGAGTGATTAAATGAGAAGAGTCAGATCTATAAGATTCTCTGAAAAAGGAAATTCGCTTCTTTATTGGTATAAAGTAAAAAACCCTTTGATAATAATATATAATTTCATATTGATTTATCTCGCTAAATACATACCTTCATTGACAATCAAAAGATTACTTTATAAAATGGCTGGAATGAAGATTGGTAAGGATGTATCGGTTGGATTAGGTGTAACATTTGATATCTTTTTTCCTGAATTAATCAAAATAGAAGATAATACTATAATAGGATTTAATACTACAGTATTGGCACATGAATTCTTACAAGAAGAATTAAGAATAGGAAATGTCGACATAGGTAAAAATGTTATGATAGGGGCAAATAGCACCATACTTCCAGGAGTTAAGATAGGAGATAATGCTAAGATATCTGCAATGTCCCTTGTGAATAAGGACGTTAGAGAAAACAGTTTTGTTGGAGGGGTGCCTATAAAAATTATTAAATAATGATTCTTATACATCCTGTAAATATAGAAAGTGACAAAATGCAAGAAGAAAATCTACTACTGGTTATAGCAGTTATAAATTTTATAGGATTTTTATACGGTATCTACTACTATTCAGATCAACTTTCTGATTGGAACTTTTTATACTCGATATTAATAATTGACTGTCCTTTACAAGCGTTATTGGTTGGGATTATACTAACTTGGAAAGTGAGAAAAATATATAAAAAAGAAAATATAAAAAATCCCACTAACCAAAAATTACTTGGGTTATTTAGATTCCTTACTAATTTCACTGCAGTCGGTTCAATTAAATATGGAATATGGACTATGTTTGTAATCCTATTTTATTATAATTACTTTCTCTTTTCTGATCCTTTTACTTACTCGATTTTATTTATTGCACATTTGGGTCTGACATTGGAAGGACTTGCTTTAACCGGCTTAGAAATAAAGAAAAAAGATTTGGTCCTAATATTTGTATTCTATTTGCTTAATGACACTTTTGATTATTTGATTGGAACACGTCCAATGATTCCAAATGAAGGAATAGAAATAGTAGCAATAATAACTCTCTCACTTACGTTTATCTGTAGCTATATTATTTGGAAAAGTGGGAATGAAAATAGAAATATTTTAGATGAGATTAATAAAAGATATATTAATTCAAAATTTATTTCCAAGTTCCTTTTCTTATTGAGGAGTATATGACTATCGCTACTGCAACAATAAATATTATCACTACATATATCGGTTGAATTAAAGGTTTTGTAACTTTTATTTGTATTTGTCTCTGTTGATAACCTGATTTTTCAATATAAATAGTTAAGTCTCCCTCTTTTGTAGGAGTGTATGTAAACTGTCCTGATTTATCTGTCACTTTGAATGTTTCTCCGCCAATTTTTACATTAACATCTGTTAAGATGGCTCCTTCGGTAGTAAAGAATTTTATTATAATCGGTTGATTAACATTAACTTGTAAAGGATAAGAAACGTTTATCTTAGGAAGTTTTTCTTCTGAGAAAACAAAATTATAAGTTGAAGTAAAATAAGGGGGTTGTTCTTGATTATCATATTTGTCTATTACTCTACACTGAAGAGATACTTCCCCTTCTGTAAATCCTGTAATCTGAATATTTCCAGACCAACTTAAATTATTTCCATCTCCATGCAAACTAACAGATTGCCATTCTCCCGGCAGTGTTCTTACTTGAACTGATTTTACTCCATTCTCTGAATAAGCATCACCCGCTACTGCAACAATTGGAAGAATTGTAGAACTGACTTCCGGATTTGTTATTTGACATGAAAGTAATGAGACTGCATAAACTGCTCCATCATATGTAGTGAAATAAAAAATTCCTTTTTCTTCTACTATTTCGCTTGGCCAGTCTGAAACCGAAATGTTCCATTTAAGCCTTCCTTCCTTACTTATGCTGTATATATTGTTATCCCTGGAAGAGATGATTATTGAATCTTGAAGAATAACTGGAACGCTTTTGATCGAATTGTTTGTTTTGAACTTCCAAATGGCATTGCCTTCAAGATCCAAAGAATACAAATAACCATCATCTGAACCTGCATAAAGCCTCTGTCCGTCTGTTGCTATTGAATTGAGATTGCCGTCTGCAATTCTTTTTACAATGATGAGCTTGCCCTGCATGTCAACTGCGTATAATGAATGCTCGGCTGGGACATAAATTGTATTATTAGTGATGGCAAGTCTTGATCTCCAGACTGAATACCCGAGATCGTATAGAAGAACTGAAGAACCGGTCGGGTCTATTGAGTAAATCTTGCCGCTGACTGTAGCTATGAAAATCTTGTTTCCACTTAAAGCGAATGATGAATCTATTTCTCCATCTAGCCTAAATGTTTTTACTATGTTTCTATTTGTAAATGTATTTTCCGGTTGCGACATTACATATACATTTCCATCCCTTGTTGCAAATACTAAATTGGAACCTATCTGAACAACCTGGGTGGATATGGTAGAATTGAATGATGCATTTCCTATCATGCGTCCATCTTTTGAAACCGCAAATAATGTATTTTCAGCTGGAACGAAAAGAATGTTGCCTATGAAACTTGATTGATACTTCACGCTTTTGCCCAAATCCAAGTTCCAAACTCTTGACATTGTGAAGCGATTAAATGCTACCACATTTCCGGAGTCTGAGATTGAAAACAGATAGTCCTGTCCTATTACTGGTGGTGTTGAAGTCTGTGTTGTTTGAACCTTCCATTTCACATCAACTGGAAATGAAAACAAAACAGAAAAAGAGAGTAAAATAAAAATTAAAATAGAGAATATTCTGCAACTCTGGGTCTTGACGCATAATCCATTCTGTGCAAACTTCATTTTCAACTTTATTTTCATTTAACCTCACTTGATGCTTGCATCATATTCTCCTTTCTTGACTTTCTTTGCTATTGCTCTTGGATCCTGTCCTTCGCATGTAACTCCTACGCTTAAGCATGTTCCTAGAACTGAAAGAACAGCTGACTTCAGCTCTGTTGCATTTGTTGACCCGATCTTTATCTTTGCGATCTTGACAACCTTGTCAAAGCTGATGTCTCCTACTGGAGCTGGCTTCTGCCCCGGCTCTGCCTTTGCTCCTTTCTCTATTCCTATCTCTTTCTTTATCAAAGAAGCGACCGCAGGCATTCCTATTTCTATTTTATATGACTTGTTCTCTTTGTTCACTATTACTTTCACTGGAACAGTCACGCCTGCAAAATCCCTTGTTTTATCGTTTATTTCTTTGACAATGTTGTTTACATTTATTCCAAGAGGCCCTATTGAAGTTGCCAATGGTGGTCCTCCGGAAGCTTTTCCACCTTCAACCAAAAGCGAAACTGTAATTTCTGCCATATGCTCACCTATCTAATCCATATTCTTAAATTTTTCTCTTTACACCGATTAATTACTGAAATTTAGCCATCGTCTGCATCAGTATGATTCTAAACTACACAGGTATGTATTAATCATTCCTCTTCTGCTTTCTGGATTATCTTCACAGTGTTTATCTTAGCTGTTACTGGAACAGAAACTGCAACATCCATAAGCTCTACAGTTATTGTATCCTTTATTTCATCTATTCTCATTATCTTGCCCCTCTCACCCTTGAATGGTCCAGATGTAAATTCAATTATGTCTCCCTTTCCAAGCTTGACTGATTGCACTCCTTCTTCTATTAGCTTAGTCATCTCATTAAGATCAACTGGCTTTGAAATCATTCCTTTTATATGTCTGATGCCTTGGGATATTGACTTCGCTGCAGAAATGTCAGATGCTTCTATGAATATGTATCCTTTCACTTCTGGAAATCTTACTATCGCACCGATCGAATCCTTCATCTTTTCAGCCTTGTTTGTAAGCATCTCTAATACTATGTGTTCCTGGCCTGAAGTAACTCTATACGCGAATATCATAAATTCACCTTTTTTATTGTGAAAACTGCAAGAAACCAAATATCACTGAAATTATGAAGCCTATTACTCCTAAAACTGCAACTCCAATAAGCACGATTCTGAGATTTTCATTTAATTCTTTCTGAGAAGGCTTCTTGCTTGCTCTCCATACATATACTGCCTTTTCATAAAATTCTTTCATTCCCTTTACAACTGACATCATAACACCTTTAGATAAGATAATATCAAGTAGTATGTTTAAATAAATGCCTGTTCAGCTATTCATAATCTTTTACAATTATAAATAGACATTAGAGATATAATATATATAATAAAAAGAAATAAAAACATGTGCTTCTCTATTTGGGTGGTTAGATGCCATCAAACTTGGATGGTTATACTGCAAGATCAAGGTCATTCAAATCTATTTCCTCCAGTTCCTCGGCAACCTTTACCTTATCCGGCTTTGTTGCCATATCTCCTGCATTAACTCCAACAAGCACCACAAGAACTTGAATCTGAGACCTTTTCATAGATTTGTCAACTCTTGCACCCCAGATTATATGGGAATCCTTTGCTATCTGCTTAGATACCTCTCTCGCTATGAGCTCTGCCTCTCTTAGGGTCATGTCTTCTCCACCAACAACATTTATAATCGCTCTATTCGAAGTGGAGATGTCAACATCTAAAAGCGGGCTTTTGAGCGCAGTGCTTGCGGCAAGCAATGCTCTTTCATCATAGGATGAATCAACGCTGGATTCACCAACCCCTATCATAGAGTATCCTCCGTCTTTAAGTATTGTTTTAAGATCCGCAAGATCCAGATTGATAAGACCAGATACTGTAATCAGTTCGGCTATTCCCTTAACTGATTTTGCAAGAACTTCGTCTGAAACCCTGAATGCAGCATCCAAAGGAAGGTCTGGTACAACAGCGAGAAGCTTGTCGTTGGGTATTACGATTATTGTGTCAACAGACTTCTTTAGTTTTTCCAAACCCTTCATAGCATTCTGTCTTCTCTTTTCCCCTTCTGAAGTGAATGGAAGCGTTACGACTGCTACAACTAATGCGCCCATTTCTTTAGCAACCTTCGCTGCTACTGGAGCAGAACCTGTTCCTGTTCCACCGCCTAAACCACAAGTTACAAACACTAGAGAAGCATCAGAAATTGCACGCTTAATGTCTTCAAGAGATTCTGTTGCAGCTGCTTCCCCTACTTCTGGATCGCTGCCTGCACCTATCCCTCTTGTTGTTGTTTTTCCTAATAGTATTTTCTTGTCTGCTTTAATATGAAGAAGATGTTGCACATCAGTATTCATTGCAACTATATTGGCTCCTTTGATTCCTATCTGAGACAATCTGTTTACAGTATTACTGCCACTTCCACCCATCCCTAGAACATATATTTTAGGCTTGGATGACTCGTAAAATTTTAGAAGCTCTTTATCATCTTCTGTGAGATCATCAAAATTTTGAAGATTCATTCCTCCGCTTAAAGGAACATCCACGATTTGTTTGAGGGATTCAACCATAAAATCACGGTCGCATTTTGCTAAATAATATTATATACATTTAAATTTAAAAGCTTCGTTTTTCTGTAAAACAGTTAAAGTTTAAAATTATATCTGAAAGAATAGAATTATGGCAATAGAAGTTAAAAGAATAATGCGAGATATAAAAGAGTTGAAGGTTCAAGGTGCAAGAAGAGTTGCAGAAGCTACCGCAAAGGCATTGGTAATTAGCGTCCAGAAAAGCAATGCAAAAACAAGAGAGGAGATTCTGAATGAGATAGAAAAAACAAGTGAGAGACTGATTTCACTAAGACCCACTGAACCCATGGCTAGAAACACGCTTAGATTTTTCTTTGCAAGGCTTGAAAAAGGGAAAGATGTAGAAGAGATAAAGAAAATTGCAGAAAAAACCATGAAGATATATGACAAAATGTTTACTGAATCATTTCTTAAAATAACTGAATATGGATCAGAAATGATATGGGACGACCAAGTGATTCTAACTCATTGCCACAGTACCACGGTGAACAGCATTCTTATACAGGCAAACAAGAAAAAGAAAATAAAGGTATACTGCACAGAAACGCGACCTCTCTATCAGGGCCACATCACTGCAAAGCAGCTTGCCTCTGCTGGCGTAGATGTAACGCTTATAGTTGACTCAGCTGTTCGACATGTTATGAAAGATGTTAACATGGTAATTGTTGGGGCAGATGCTATAGCCACTGATGGATCGTTATACAATAAAATAGGAACATCTACTATTGCAACTGTAGCAAATGATATGAAAGTTCCGTTCTATTCTGCTACCCAGATATATAAATTTGATCCGCTCACTAAGTTCGGAAAAATGACAGAAATAGAAATGAGAGATCCAAAAGAAGTTCTTAAAGAAAAGATAAAAGGATTAAAGGTTATCAATCCTGCATTTGATATTACGCCCCCCTCATATATAAGAGCTTATATCACTGAATTAGGCATAATCCCTCCACAGAATATAATGAATGCAGTTGAAAGATATCTGCAAAATGAATGATTAATGATTATTCAATGGTGAGAGCATGAAAAACAACAAAGAAATTCCGCACAGAATCCACAGATTCAGAGTAAGAGTGCTAGATATAGAGGCTGGAAAAAATATTGCTATTCTTAATGAGGAAGAAGCAACTTATAATGATATTTACATATCTGACAGAGTGAGTATAAAATGCAAAGGGAAAGAAGTGATTTCTATAATTGACACATCTGAAACAGTAGTGAAGAAAGGAGATGTTGCAATATACAAAGACATAGCAAAACAGTTGAAAGTGAAAGATGGAGATATTGTAGAAATACAACATATCCCAGTTCCAAAATCATTAGAGTATATCAAAAGAAAGATGGATAGGGAGGCTCTTAATGATAATGAGATATTTACTATTGTCAAAGAGACTGTTGAAAACAGATTGAATGAAGGTGAGCTTGCTTCATTCATAGCGGCTGCATATATAAATGGATTTGGAATAGGAGAAACTGTGGCGTTGGCAAAGGCAATGGTTGAAACAGGAACGACCTTAGATCTTGGTGTCCATCCTATTGCAGATAAGCATTGCCTGGCTGGAGACGTACCTGTCTTAATAAAGAATAGTGGAGAAGCAAAGGTTGTCAACATTGGTGATGCAATTGACAAAATATTTGATCGATGCAAGCCAGATGAAATTATAAATGATGATGGTGCGGAATTTACTAATAAAAATTTAAACGGACTCCAGACCCTTGTATTTGATGACGAAGGAAATGTTTCATTCAAACCTGTTTCTGGTGTATTTCGAGTGAAGGCACCGGATAAACTTTATAAAATCTCATTAGTTGGAAATAGAAACATCGCTGTGACTTCCGACCATACTGTTTTTATTCTAAAAAATGGAAGGATAACCAACATCATGGCGAAGGAATTAAAAGTTGGAGATTATGTGGTCGTACCTTCTGGATTCAAAAATGAAAACAAAGAAAAACTGGAAAGAATTAGCATTGGAGAGAAAGAAATAAAGGTCGATCGTGAATTTATGAGATTTTTGGGATATTACCTTGCAGAAGGATTTACAAATTCTCAAGGCATCTTCCTGAATTTTGGTTCTCATGAAAAGGAACTTATCGAAGACGCGGTTGCATGTGTTAAGCATTTATTTGGAAAAGAACCGACAATTAACAGGCCGCATAAAACCGCAATCCGCATATGTATTTATAACCAAAAGCTTGCAAAGGAATTTGAAAAACTGAAAGCTGGAAGCGATGCCCTCAATAAACAGATTCCATCATTCATTTTTGATTTAGATGAAGAAATGAAAAAAGAATTCATAAAGGCGTTATTTGCTGGAGATGGATATGTGAGAAGAGGATACGAAGCTATTTATGTGACTTCTTCTAAGAATCTGGCAATAGGATTACAGTACTTGCTTAGCTTGATGGGATGTTCAGCCACATTGTCGATGTCTGCGGGAAAGAAAAGAAAATTTCCAAAACAAACTGCAATGACTCAAGATTCATACTATGTATACACGCAAGCACGCCAAATCTTTGGCGAGAGAAAGAAAGCGAATGTCTCATTCCTCAACCTACTGCCGGTAAAAGAAATTGGAGAGATCGATAAAAATAAAATTGATTGGCGTTTTAGAAAGCTATTAAAAGAACAAAAGTATATAACAAAGGAAAAACTATCACGCATTATGGCCCATATTAAAAGCGAAGATGTTAGGAAATTCATAAGAGGACAGTTGTCTGTTTTACGCATTAAAAGAATCGAACTCATAAAACCTAATACAGAATATGTATATGATATTAAAGTTGATAATTATCATAGATTCATGGCTGGAACTGCGCCAATTGCAGTGCATAATTGTATAGGAGGAGTTGCGGGAAACAGAACTACAATGTTAATTGTTCCTATTCTTGCAGCTGCCGGAGTATATATTCCGAAAACGTCTTCGAGAGCTATTTCATCTGCATCCGGAACTGCAGATACATTTGAGGTTTTTGCACCTGTTGTTCTTCCCATTGAAGAATTGAGAAAAGTTGTTCTTAAAACACATGGATGTATTGCATGGGGAGGCGCGATAAATCTAGCACCAGTAGACGACAAATTAATCAGAATAAGAAATTCGTTGCACCTAGATCCAAAAGGTCTTTTATTGGCGTCTATCTTGGGAAAGAAGAAAGCGGTAGGCGCAGAGTATCTAATTGTTGACATTCCTGTGGGAAGAGGTGCAAAAGTTGAAAATGAATCAGAAGGAAAATTGCTAGCGAATGATTTTCTGCAAATTAGTGAACAGCTTGGAATAAAGACGCGATGCCTCATAACTGATGGATCTGATCCAATAGGATTTGGCATAGGTCCGGGTCTTGAATGCCTTGAAGTGCTTAAAGCACTTAAAATGAAAGATGGAGAGGAATTGAGGGAGAAGAGTTGCCTTATGGCTGGAAGTATCTTAGAAATGCTTGGAAAGGCACCTGTTGGAAAAGGTGCTGATTATGCGTTTAACATAATAAAAAGTGGAAAGGCATATGAAAAATTCAAAGAAATTGTAGAGGCACAAGGTGGAAATCCAAATGTAAAGGAGGATGATATTCCAATCGGTCATTATAGATATGCAATTAAAGCAGAAAAGGGAGGAAGAGTATCGCACGTTGACAACAAATATATAAATAAAATAGCTAGAGTTGCTGGCGCACCGAAAGATAAAGGAGCAGGAATAATACTACATTGTGAAATGGGTGATAAAGTTAATCCTGGAGATACTTTATTTGAAATCGTATCTGAAAGCGAAACAAAACTTTCATTTGCTATAGAAATGGCAAATGCGATTCCTCCTGTTGAACTACAAAAAGTGATAATAGGTAAAATCGAATAAATGATTAAGAGGTAAGAAATAATTAGCGAGTAAGTGTTTTGAATGAAAAGTATATCTGAAAATAAAGAGAATAAAATCTCAGGAAGAAATAAACTAATATTGATTTTTGTAATTTTAGCTTTTATTCTATTTTTCTTACTTTATGAATCTTATATAAAAACAAAAGAAAAGACTATTGAATTTGCAGAAGTAATAGTAAATGATATCAAAATAAAAGTAGAAATTGCAGATACACCAGAAGAAAGAACTATAGGATTAATGAATAGAACATACCTTGGCAAAGACGAAGGCATGTTATTTATTTTTGAAAATGAAGACTACCACTCTTTTTGGATGAAAGATACATTGATCCCTTTAGAAATACTATTTATTGATAAAGAACTAAACATTATTCAAATTGTTGAAATGGAGCCTTGCACCATAAAAAACCAAACATGTAAGATATATAGTCCAAATAAACCTATTTTATATGCTCTAGAATTGAACGCCAATTTCTCAAAAATAAATGGTATAAAAATTGGAGATAAAATAAAAATAGAGAAATGATGCGCCCCGGGGAAGACTCGAACTTCCGACCTTGTGGTTTCTGTTTTAACTGACTAATACAATTAACAGCCACACGCTCTACCAACTGAGCTACCGAGGCACAAAGTAATATTATAATATATGTCTAAATTTAAATTCTTTTTCATTTTCTATACTGATTAGAAACACCTTGCAAATTTATTTAAATTGTACAAAAAATTTTAAAGTAATTAAAATAAGTATTTCTAATCAATTTTCTTCTTTCTTTATTCTTTTAATGTGATAATAAACAGTTCTCAAAGGAATTTTTAAATTTTTTGAAATCTCATATGCGTTTACATCGGATTTGTAAAGCATTCTTATTTTCTCTTTGTCTACCTTGATACTCGGACCTCTTTTCAAAGGTATTACTTCGATTTTAATTTTCATTTTATTTAAAGTGTTTAAAGCTTTCTTTGGAAGGAAATTGTATGCGCCCTGACTTATTCTAATTCTTTTAATAGGGTATGGTCTATTTAATATGTTAACTATATCTCTAATAGTAACCTTTCTCTTTATAATTTCATTCTCTTGCAAGCTATCAACCTAACTTTAAAATACAAAATTAAAGAAAAATTATTAAAGAAATCATTTCTTTTTTAACAGATCAAGAAACTCTCTAGCTTGTGATGAGACATTCTTAAGATAAGGAGCTAACTTTGATTTGGCTTCTTCTAGCTCTGCTTCAGAAAGACCAAATTTCTCCATGCACCATTCTTTCTTTCTTCCAGAGTTTAATAATAAAACCGCAGCCAATTCCTTACTTGAAGTCGGAACTAAAGATTCAAGAGTAAGTTTCTCTTTTATCAAAGGAACTGAATTGCTTCCAATTACTTTATTCATGAAGTTAAAGCGTTCATCGATTTCACTTGAAATTCCTTTGAATAATGGATATGCTGTTCTTGCCTTCTTTGATTCAACCATAAAGAAATAGAATATATCTTCACTAAGAAGTCTCTCCGCCTCTTTGACTGTTTCTTTATTAAATCTCTTTCTATTCTTTGTAATTGCACTTACTACATCTGGGTGTAAAACTTTAACACTATTCTCTTCAAAAAGAAGATTCTTGGAATATAACTCATCTTCAATATCTTCTCTTTCATCTAATAAATCTATTCTAGTATCTGAAGATAATCCATGTTTTGAAAGGATAGATGAATAAATTCTATGTTTTTCATTTGTAAATAATTGGCTATTACTTAATTTTGGATATACTAAACTAGCTGCTAATCTCGCATATGCTGATGCAATCGCTATTCTGTTACTCCTTCCATTTACTAATGGCTTCTCAGTATTTCTTTTAGTAATGCTTAATATTGTAGCCCCCTCTCCGTATACTCTTCTTACTCTTTCACCGAGGTTTTGATTTGAATCAAGTTTTATCTTTTGTTTTTTTCCGTCAACAGAAATAACAACTGTATACTCTCCACTTTTATTTTCTTTTTTCTGTGAGAGAATTATATTAAGTGCATTATATGCACGTATTGCCGGTTCACCTAAATAGATAAGTTCATATAAGTATTGGCCATTATATGGAAGATAGTCCGCAAAAGCATATATGGTTCCTCTCTGAAACATGTTGTATAGAATATTATGTGAAGCTATTGCAACCTTCACTCTATTAAGAGTATATTTTTTAAGATTTGCAAATTCCCTTAGAGTTCTTAGCTGTTTTGAAAGGTCCGAAGAAATTTCATCATCAGCTAGTTCTGTTTTTATATTAAGCATTAGTTCAGGAAAAGTTGCATTAAAACCGGCAGCTAACATTTCTTCTTTAATGCGACTTAAAGAATGAAGATTACTTTCGATCTCTTTCATCGTCTTGGGTCGTTCTAAACGATCCAAAAAAGAATTTGCCTCTGCAATGAGCAGAGTTGAATCACGAAGAGAGCGGACTACCATAAAATATAAGAGATATTGAACTTTAAAAAGTTTTCTATAAATTTCTGAAAATACGGCAATAAACGAATAAAAATTATACTGCATATAGTATTTTTAAAATATTAAAAACACATTTAATAGTATGATATAACAAAAAAATATGAAATGAGAAAAACGAAACAATATTGCAAAAAACATCACCACATAACTACGTGAGTATGAACCGTTGATATTATGAAACGTATTGATATTTTCGTTTCAATATAAGAATTGCTTTTTCTCAATTTTTTCTCTTACATATTCTCCAACGAATGTTAAACGAGGTCCTTGCAATGCGTCCTGCTCTATCTTTTTCTTTGTATCTAGAACTATCTTCAATTCTTTAACCCAATCTTGATGCTTGCTAATCCAAGGATAAGAAAGAAGTTCTTCTGCTCTTTTAAGATCTACTTCTTTTGCATTTATTGTTAGTTTCTTCAAAAAGTCATATCTTTCGATATCAGACATTGTTACACCTATGAACTTTGCTTCAGGTGTTGCAATATTTTTACCCAAATAAGCAAGATTCATACTTCCTGTCTTTATCGTCCAATATATGTACCATCCCCATGCATCACAATCCATAAAGCAATATATTGGAATTTTTCTATCTGCTAACTTCCTTATAAGTCTTCTACATCCTCTTGATGCTTGACCTTTTGGTGTAATTATAAGACAATTTTCTTTTTTCCAAAATTTATCTTCATTCAATCTTTGCCAAAGTGCATCTTTTTCTACTACAAGAACATAATCTACATCCACATCTATAAATTCCATTCCATTATCTACATCAGAAGGAATCATCCATCCGGAACGACCTTGTTTTGTACAATCTATCTCTATTTCTTCTCCACCGAATTTGTCAAGTATGGTAAGATTTCCAGCGACTACACCTTTTCTATCTGTACTTAAATTTAGATCCTCTCTTTTAAGTGAAAGAGCAACTTCGAGATCTTCAACAAGTTCATTAGATTCTGACTGTTCTTCAAAAAGTTCCTCATCTAAGTCTTCACCTAAAGTAAATTTTAACTGATAGAAAAGACCTCTGATTGAGGTATGGAGATTCTCCTCTTTGAATTTCTTGCATTTAGCAGCTACTGCTATAGTCTGCATAAATTTCTTTGCTTGTGCTACATTAAGGAAAACTCTTTTTTCCTTCTTATCACCTAAATATAAATAACCTTCTTCGCTATGTAGCACATTTGACCTTCCCCTCAATAGAGTTTCAAAATAAGGTGATTGACCATTATCGATTTCTCTAATCAACTGTTTCCCCAACATTTCTAATTTTTCTTTTACTATTATATCTTCTTTTGTAAGAGGTGCATTAGATTTTTCAATCTGAACATCTTTTTTCTTTGCCATAAAATCACCATTTATCTGAACTAATGAATTATTCTTCTATATCTTCCTCCTCTTCTTTCTGTTTTTTAATTTGCTTTTCTTCTTCGCTAGTTAGTCTTCCCTTTTCAAATATCTTTGAATATTTAGATTCGATTATGTTTATAAGCTTCTTCTCAAGTTCTTCAGGAGTTTTCTCTCCTGCAAGATAAGGAAGATCTGATGATATTTGTTTAACGTATCTCATTATTGCTTTCTTTCTTGCCTCTCTTTGTTCCTCTCTTATTTTTCCTGATAAATAACGATCAAGATCTCTTGCAACCTCCATAATTGCATATCTAAATTCTTCAACTATTTCTTCTTCTGATGAAATTGCTTGCTTACCTGCACTAGTATATGGAACATGAACTGAAACCAAATTCATGAATAAAGTTACAGGCATATTTTCAATATCTTTTAATCCATATCTACTCCAATCGATTGTCTTAACTGCCTCCATAGTTGCGCATCCACCTGCATCAAAAAGAAGCGGAGCCCTATTTGCAAATCTTTTTACATCCAATCCAACTGTACCATCTGATTTTTGCCTTCCTGCCTTTCCTTTATATGCAATTCCTACTTCAACTAAGAAAGGAACTCCTCCTCTAAATACCTTTGGACTTCGCTCAGAAACAGAAATAAATTCAGGCTGGAGTACGTTTTTAAGTGCTTTTTCTATCTGCTCCTTTCCTATCGGCCTTAGTGGATCTGCTGAAGGGGCGATCCATTTTATCTGTTTAAATGCATTGACTATTGCTTCTGCCTCCTCCCACTTAAGTTCCCTAGGCATCTTGTCAAAGTTTATCGATGGACACAGCTTCTTTAATTCTTCTATCTTTGAATCTGATATTCTTGCAAAGTTTGCAGTAAGGAAGGATGAGAGCTTTCTTTCTTTAGAATGATGAGCATAATTAATCAAGTCATCAGTTGTAATTCCTAATGGATGTGGCTGTGCTGGTTTTGGTCTCTCAGGTACTTCTTCATGAGCTCTTTGAAATACTGTTCTCTGACCATCTGGCTCCACAATTGTTATTTGAGCGTGTGGATTAGCTAGTGCAGTTGCTTTGAGATACTCAAATGCAGAATACTCGCTTTTATCGTATTTGACCTCCCCGAATTCTCCGATTACAGTCAATCCCCTATATTTTCCAGAGTATTCAACCATGTTTGAGATCTTTGGTGTGTTTGTTTTAAGATCAACTGCGATATCACATTCATATATAGTATTATCTCCAGTACTTGAACGACAATGTATTGGCTTTCCAGTTGTTATTTGGGCATACATTGTTCCAGCTGTAGCGCCAATACCTTGCTGACCTCTTTGTTGAACAAATCTATGAAATTTAGTACCTGCAAGCATCTGGCCGAGCGCCCTACCTATGTATTGTTTAGGTATTCCTGGGCCGTTGTCTTCTACATAAAGTCTTACATGACCATTTGGAAGATTGTCAATTTTAACATATATATTTGGAAGAATCCTTGCTTCTTCGCAAGCATCTAAACTGTTTGTTACATATTCATGAACAAGAGTTGTAAGCGACCTGACCTTACCTGACAAACCAAGCATCTGCCTATTTTTCTTAAAGAATTCTGCTACAGAGTGCTCACGGAATTCTGAGAATATCTCTTTACTTTCTATTTCTGAAACCCCTGCAGTTATTTTTGTTGATTTCATATCTGCAGAAACCACTTGATCTTTTTTAGTTTGAGGAATTTCTTGTACAGTAAATTGTGTAATCTGATCTTTTTGATCCATATAAACACCTTGGTCGACCTAATAAAAGAAAAGATCGCATTAATTGCGTTCTTTGTTTTTATTTTGCTAATTAAGCAACATATATATTTGTTAAGAAAATATTAAAAACATGACATTAAGAAGTAAAAATAGCTAAATAAAATCAAATTTTCATTGATTCTAATCGTTTTCTTTCTTTTTGAAGAAACATATAAACTGCACCATGACTTACTCCATTTATTATCATGTTTGCAGCCTCTACTGCCATGGCAACTTCTTCAGGTTTCCCTATGAAACTTATAGTGTTTCCGTATATGCAAACAAATGCACCGCTTATTTCTTCTATTGTGGCTCTTGTCTTTCCTTTTGTACCTATAAGTCTAGCTCTGACTCTTATTCTCTGCTTTTCCTTATCAAATATGTCTTTAAGATTTATAATATGGAGAACATAATCATCACTAAAAAGATTTATTGCTATCATTGGATTGAAACCTCTTCCTACTGCCTTTACAACATTGATTGCCTTCCATTCAGCTATCGGGTCGCTTGATTTGATTGATATCCCTTCTTCATTTGAAACTGAAAGTTCTACCTCTCCCTTTTCTTCTATGAATTTTGCATTTGATATTAATACTTTTATCC
>JAVZCX010000013.1:0-17155 GCA_038874185.1 Candidatus Micrarchaeia archaeon | reverse complement strand
AATAATTACAAGATGAAAAGATGGGTTCTAGGTGCATTTAAGGATGATGAAGAAAAGAAACAATATGAAAAAATACAATCACTTTTAATCAAGCTTATGCGTCTGAAACAGTCAATGGAAGAAAAAGTAGAAAAGAGATAATAACATATTAAATATCACTTACTCATTTTCTGAATAAGCTGTTTTTCAACATTCTCAAGCTTGTTTGCAAGCTTTTCTATTTCTTTTCGTATCAATGAGATCTCACTCGAAATCTTGGTTTTGAATTCTGCTGTTTTTCCTGCCTCTTTTATTGAATCTAATCGTTCATTCAGTCTTTCAAGTGTTTTCTTTGACGCAGAGAGATCATATAAAATCATGTTTTGGAATGCCTGTGTAGTTATCGGAATTATTACAGGTTTGAAGCCACTTATACTTTCTATTTTCGCTTCTTCTATCTTCTCTGCCTGCGCGGTCTCCTTTGCAACTTTCTTTACCATTTTCTTCAGTGTACTAAGATTTAGCATTCTTATGTCTGTTTTTTTGAGTATCTCATCTTTAAGTTCTTCCATCTTTGCTTTGCTTATCTTCTTTGTTTTAATCCCTTTAAGAAAAGAAACAATTATGGCACGAGTTTTCTGATCGATTTCCATATCACCACTACCTCATTCGATAATAATCCTTTATTATATATTGTCTGAAAAGATTTTTAAATTGTGAAAAGAGTCCGTACTTTCCACATCCTCGTCTATGAGAAAAATGAATTTAGAGAAACTTGAATTCCTCTTTGCGTTATTTCTTTCAAAAGTCGGCTCTCTTTTATCCAATCTCTCATCTTTACAGTCAGTCTTCTATCTGCATAATCCAGCGTGTCTTTCAACGTCTGAAATCTTACAGGCTCTTTCTTTAGTGCTTCTCTCACACATTCCCTTGTTAACCATACTCCAAGGGGTATGTAATCCTTGTACGCCTCCCTAAGTATTATTACGGCAGCCTGCCTTTTGTTTTTTGCAAGCAACTCGTTCACTGCAAGTCTACAGCTGTAATAACACCCACCTATCAGTGCGTATTCTTTTTTCTTATGGTAAAGCTCATAATCGCTGAATATATCCACTTTAGTGCCGTCTTCCGAATAAAAAGCCTCCATAGATTCATAGCTCCATTGCTGAGGAATGAATATTATGAGGAACTTGTTTCGCATGTGCTCATATTCATAAACCTGGTATTCTTCAAGCTGGGGATATTCCCTTATGTCTTCAAGCATTCTTTCGCTTATTGTGCTGTCCACTGCTGTAATCGACCATCTAGTTGGAACCAATTTTCTATTCTTTTTTAATCCAAATGCACCCACACTTAAGGCTCTTTGAATTGCACTAACGTTTACACCTTTTTTATACAATTCAAACACCGCATCAGATGCCTTTAGGTCCGTATCATAATACATTTTCTCTATTTTTTCATCGTATTTACTGTTGCAAATATGCCAATTCCTTATTGGTGCAGAAGGACCAAACGGCTGCAATTCTTCATGGAAAAATCCTCCTGTAGGTTTCTTAGCAAACTCAAGTTCTACCTCTGTTGAAAATTTTGAAAGTGCGATATCTCTAATATTGTCAATGAATCTGTTTTCTTCTTTTATTCCAACTATTTTTTTACCCCTTACAAGCTGAAGCCTTAGACTTACGATTTCTTCAGGATTTGTCATTTTATTTAACCAGTTTTCTGGAAAATCCATGATTGTTGTATCGCCATGTACTGGCGGAGTCATAGGTCCGACATAAACTTTTGGATAACCGTAGCTGCCTATGAACACTGAAGGAGGAGTCGCTCCATCCATCTTTTCACTTACGTCTGCTGATTTGAAGAATCTTGTCTTTTCATATATTCTTGCAAGAAGTGCAGCCTTTCCCTTTATCATAGATTCACTCTTTATTAGAATGTATCAGTAAATATACCCTTTTTGCTTTTGCCTTTCCTATCACTCTTTCGATTTCTTTTATATCGGAAGTGAAGAATCTTTCCAGAGTTCCAAATTCCTGGAGTATCTTTTCTGCTGTCGATGGCCCTATTGATGGAAAGGATTGAAGAACTCTTAACTGTTCATCCCTAAATGAAAATGTTTTAGTCTTTACCAAAAGTCTTAAAGGTCTTGATTCTTGCATCTGTTCTTTTTTTGCTATTAAGGATATGTATTTTGCAGTTTCTTCAATATTTTTTGTGTTTATTACATGAATTCCATAATTCATTATAATCGATAGATATGCGCCTATGAATGCACTCTGTCTTATCCTTTCTGCCTTCATATGTCCTTCTATTATCAGAATAGGGATCTCATAGTTCTCACTCATTTTTGTAGCCTGTTCAAAAAGACGATTATCAATTATGCTCGATTCAAAATCACTTGAAGTTTTTCTTTCTATTACGATTCTATTTGAGACGACTGCATCGCCTATTTCAAGCTGTTTTAGATTTACCTTAACTCCGTGCTGTTCAGTTAAATTCGCAAGCTCATCCGATTCTCTAGAATCAATGAAAATCTCTACGTATTGCTTATCTTTCTGATCTGAAAATTCAGATATTTGGGACTGTTCTATCTTTTCTGTCCTGTGACCCTGTTGAATTTTTACTTCTTCCATAAATAAAATTAGATTCTAGTTTATTAATCTTTTCTATACTTAACTTCTAGTGATCCTATTGATTTAAGAATCAGAGCCTAAGCAATTTTTGACAATTCTTCTATCTCTTCAAAGCTTATGGAGCATCCGTTAAATTTAAGTGCATACAACGCAGCCTTGTACGCATCATTTTCGATGTCTCCGAATTTCCTAAAATATCCTTTTGATTTCGCAAGCGCAAGAATTTCGCTGCTTCTTATCACATTTATTCCTGATGTCATTTCTTTGAATCTTCTAAAGAGCGCATCATTAATATTTATTCTGATCCTAAATTCATTTTCTATATGTCTTTTCAATTCAAGTGGCGATTCTATTAGCATTCTTGTAGTTCTTTCATCCATTAATACAAATCCGACTCCATTATCGATTGCCGCAGCAAGCATCTCTGCTTCACCATGGTTGACAAGATGAAACGGCCTATCTGTGTAGAACATGTTATTGGTGACCCTCATTATCTCGTCATAAGTGTTTTTTTCGTATTTTCCAATCCTAAACGCTCCAGATTTAAGCGCTCTTTTTATCCTTACTGCAGAAAACGCATACTCCGGCTTTTTTATAGGGGTATTGATGCTTTCGTCAATAACACCTTCGGTTATAATAAATTCCCCCTTTATCTCTTTTCTTAGCATCATCAGTGCCCCAAGCAAGCCTGTATCGGTTAATGAAATAAGAGAGGATGAATCGCACACTACTGAACTCGGATTAAGATGCTTTTCTTTAACCTGTTCAAAGTATTCTGATCTGTCGATATCCTCGCGCCCCATCATTATACCTCTTTTATCATTTAGCTTTCTCTTTTAGAATTTTCTTTGCTATATTAAATCTCTCCCTAACACCAATGGTCTTTCCGACCCTGTCAGACATTACAGTCTTACCTGAGTAATTAAGCACTTCCTGCTTTTGTGCACCCGTTATTGAAATTGTCCTACTTAATGAAAGGCCTTGTGCGTATAGGCTTGCAGCTATCTTTGTTCTTCCTTTTTCTATTATTCCGATTATGTATCTTTTATCCTTTTCATCGAAATTGGTTATTATATCTAAAATCTTCCATGCAGATTTAATAAGAGCGATTTCGTCTTGAGATTTTGCGAACTGGATTGCCTGCGAAAGATTGATTTCTATTTTTTGATACAGAGCAGCATTTCTAAATCTCGCCTTTACAAGGATTTTAGAAAGAGTGTAAGAAAGCAAAGCAAGTGTGAAGAATAGCTTTTCATCAAGAAGAACATTTTTTTCGCATTTGTTGTTGATCTCCCTCAATCTTTTTATGTCGTAGTCTTTAAATGCGATTTTTATTTGGGTTATACAGTCTACCATCTCAGAATTTTGATTTACCTCTCCTGCCATAATGTGTTTTTATCATGTATAATTTTAAACCTTCTTATTTGTAGATGAAAAACAAAATAGGTTTTTTTCTTTGATTTGGGTTTTTGAAAATTTAAAAAAATCGATTTCGACGTGAAAGAAAAAGGAAAGCTTTATAAATATTAACTGTCATGATAGTATCATGACACATAAATTAGAGTCATGATTGGTATGATTCCAATCGTGATCTGTTTTGTGTGTTTTAATAGTATATGTTCATATGGGCTTAAAAAGCTTGCGGTATGGGCGACAAGGCGGAAATGCAAAATGCATGAATGCCGGCAGATCGCCAATATAGACAAGTGGGAATATGAAACCACAAGAAAACAAAAATGAAGAGAATTTCGAAAATACGCTTGAATACAAGGTTGCGAATTTCAAGAAAGAGGCAAACGAAGAAATCGCAGAGCTTGAAAGAGAGATCGCTAAGCTCAGAGATCCCACCGTCCATTCCGCTCTTATGTATCTTTCAGTTAAAGAAAAGGAGAACACTAACCGATTATTAAAGAATATATACGCGAGGCTTGACCAGCTCGAGGAAAAATTGAAGCAGATGGAACAGAAATTAAGCAGCGTTGGCACTGTACCCTCAACTTCAGCGCCAGCGCTCTTGCTCTCATCAGTTGATCAAAAGATAATCGATTACATAAAAGAAAACGGCCCCTCTTCTGCAGAGACCATACAAAAGGTTTTCGCGTACAAGGGAAGAAACGCCGCATCTGCAAGATTGAATAAACTTGCAACATTCGGCCATCTTGTAAAGCAGAGGGCAGGAAAAGTCATTTATTATGCTCACCCAGATAATCAAAGCGAGGCGAATTTGAGGTAGGGTGCGAGGCGACAAAGAGGCGGGGGTTGCGACCAAACCCCCAATCATACTTATGGGCGGGTCAGAACTCCCACACATTCCCGCCCTAATCTACTTTTACAATCATTTTTTTACAATAATTTAATATGTACAATATATTTTTGCTTTAATTGTTTTTTTCGTTATTTTCTGTATTTTCCTTTTTCAATTCTACATTTTTATTCTCAGGATTTCTATCCATCTTTCCGAATTGTTCTGAACCTTTTGCTTTGTCCAGTATCCGCTTTCCATTCTTTAAAATATGGAATAAGTGTGTTATCCAGTACATGTCCATGCATCTATTAATTAGGCTCATCACTATGTTCAAATCTTCTTTAATCAACGTATCATAGATTATAAATTCATTCTTTATCTCTCTTTTATATTCTCTTGTCTTTTCGATCAATTCATTTATGCCTTTTTTAGATTCCACGCACGTACAAATTGTGTTTTTGCAAAGATAAAGATGATTGATAAACTCGTGCCCCTCTTTCGTATCAAGAATGTTGAATAGAGGATCTATTATTTCTGTTTCTGACACATATTTATTCTTAAGACCTATCGAATTAAGCCATACTATCTCTTCACGACTAATATCAAAGAATTTTATTCCAAGTATAGAATACATAGTTCTTGTAAGCTCCCAATATGGTTTTTCTGCTTTTTTACTTGTTCTATTCCTGAAGAATAGATTGAATATCATTTTTGGATTTGAACCTGAACGCTTAACTGCAGTTAGTACGTCTTCAGCAGCTTCCATTTTTCTTTCCCATAATACAGCGTTTGATTTAGACATTGCTAAGAGATCTATAAGTTTTTCTTTCTCCAGGTTTCTATAATCTACTTTAGAAAAGGTATCACCTATAGTTAGTATTATCTCTTCTACAGGAACGTGCTTTTTTAGTTTTAGATATACTTCTTTCTCCTTGGCGTTTAATTTGAAAAAAACGTTTTTGTCGAGTTGTCTATCGTAATTTTCATTATCAAAATTAAATTTCATAATATCAGATTTAAAACGCAATATAACTTTTTAAACATTTTGTTTTATTAGTTAAAACACAACTAATAGTATTAAAATTAGGTCAATACGACAACAATTATGTGCAAACATAAAAATATATTCAATGTATAATGTGGGCCGGGGGAGATTTGAACTCCCGACCTCGTGATTATCAGTCACGCGCTCCAACCTGGCTAAGCTACCGGCCCTTTAAAATAGGGCAAATAAATATTCCAATAAATTGAGTAACAGCTTTTATTAGATATTGTAGTGAAACTTAAAATATCTTTCTTTTTTTCTAACTCTCGTGTGCCGTTGAACATTTATAAATTTATTTAGCAAATTATTCTTGAGGCAAGGAATCTAAGTTATCTTAAAGCGAGGCAGACCATGCAAATAACACTCTCTGACGGTAGGGTATTAGGTTTAGAATCATCTAAAGGAGCAGATATAGTTTACATTTCGCATGCCCATTCGGATCATTCTAGGAAGGGAAATATATTCTCATCAAAGCAAACTTTCGATCTTCTTAATTCAAGCGGGGGATCTATACTCCACCAAATAGATAAAGACGTTAAATTGTATCCAGCAGGCCATATTCTTGGATCTACACAGATCGAATATGTTAATGGACATACAACAGTATATACAGGGGATATGAAACTTAGGGAAGGTTTTACTACAGAGCGAGCAGAAATATTAAAATGCGATGAGCTGCATATAGACTGTACATTCGGCCATCCTGATTTCGAATTCGATTCAAAAGAGGTACTGGCAGATAGAATAGATAGATGGACGAGGACGAGAATGATGGTTGGAAATAATGTAGTATTTGGGGCGTATTCCACAGGAAAGGCGCAGGAACTGATCTATATTCTAAATAATTATTCAAATATTACCCCTGTAGTCGACCAGAGTATAGAAGAAAAATGCAAGATCTACGAGAAATACGGAATAAAATTAAATAGAGTTGTAATCGGGAGCAAAGAAGCTTCTGAAATCATGAGGGATAAGTTTGTTTATGTAGTTCCATTCAATCTTGTGAATCAACAGTCTGAAAGATGGCTGACTACTCAATACAAGCAAGTTTCCTTTGCAGTGGTTACTGGCTGGGCGAAAAAATATAGATACAGATACCATGCGTTCCCATTAAGCGATCATGCGGGCTTCTCTGAAATATTAAATTACGTTACTGAATCTGGCGCAAAAGAAATAATCTGCCACTATGGAAATGCTACATTTATGAGCGGATTCTTGCGTTCAAAGGGTTATAATTCAATTACAGATAAAGAATGGGAATATTTGCAAAGAGGTAACGAATCAATAAAATCAAATGGTTGCGGAAAACAAGATATGTTAATGTCAATTCATGTCTGACTCTGTTTTGAGATTTTTATATTTTATTGTATTTATCCCTTATTTCTTACATTCTTTACAAATTTTTTCTTAAGAATTTGTATGCATAGATTATAGAACTTATTAATCCAATAGTTTCAATCATATTTTTCTTCCAATCTCTAAAATCACCATGTATGCCTTTTCCAGGTATAAGTACAAGTTTTGCATTCTTGTTTTCTTTCTTCAGTGTCCGGTATATCATTAAAGAACCAGTTACAGGTACAATATCATCTGTTATTCCATGTTCAATAAGCAAAGGAACCCTTAAATTATTGCAGTAAGTAATCGGAGAGCCATTGTTGAATAAAGAGCTGTCTGAGGTATCATTTACACCTAAGCTTTCAACATATCTATTATAGTCTTCCAATACTCTGCGAGTATTTGCTGGAATATCTTTTTCTTTTAGTTTGTTTTTCATATACTTGAATTGCTCTGCAAGATTATCAAAAGGTGAGATAGATATTCCACATTGTATTCCGTGCCTTTCTATAAATTCTTGAGATGAGCAGGATTTGTATACAATGATATTCCCACCACTAAGTCCAATAACTGCCCCTTTGTTCTGTATAGATCTATTTTCTTGATATTTGGTTTTAAGAAAATCAAAAGCATCCATGTAATCATCTGCCTCTGTTGATTTTAGTTCGTTTCTTGATCTTACGCTGAATGCACGATAACCAAGGCACGCGATGACTTTGCCCACTATTGAAAAGTTAAAAAGATCTCTTTTGTATCCACTATCAAATGCGATTATAGGCAAAGGTTTATCAGTATCTGGGCCATACATTATTCCTTCTATCGCTTCTTTATTTCTGTTTAAATACCAGAATCTCTTAGATTTTATTTCATTTATCTTTCTAAGTTTCCAGATTATGCTTGGAAAATACCATGCAGTTTGAAAAGCAAAGTTAATCAGTGATGGTGTATCTTTTATCAGATATATATCCTCTATTTTTTTCTTTTTAGATATTTGATTAAAGAATTCGCTTATCTGATCTATGATCTCAAATTTTTGAAATATGTTTTGATCCTTTTCATTATAGATTTTATTTTTGAAGTTACCTCTTTCCATATCTAAAGGAAACATTTGAGATATATAAATATTTATATTAGACTAAGATTCGATCAATATAACTTGCAAAAAAGATTATTTGCAATTCGAAATTAAAAACTAAAAAAATAAAATAAAAAAAAGAAACCCACAAGGGGTTAATTAACGCATTATGAGTTTTATATTTTTTCTCCTACTGCGCTCTTTCCACGCACTTGTGTTATTCTTACTTTACAGGTTTCTCCTGCAGATGTTCCGGGAACGAATATTACAAATCCTTGTATTTTTCCTATTCCATCTCCCTTCTCACCTACTGCCTCTATTGTGAGGTCAATTTCGTCACCTTCCTTTACAGGTTTAGGTGCAAAATTTCCGCGGCCGCGAAATCCTCCGCGTCTAAATCCGCCACGTCTTTCTTCTTCCATTATTTCACACTCCAGATTCTGTCTTTAGTGGGATCGTTATTTATTTCTCATTCAAGATAAAGCAAAATCAGCAAATCATAGAGACATACTGTTTGTTTTCTTGTGAGAATTAGTTATTCAATCCCACATACTTTATGATATAATATCAGTTAATGTTTATATACCTATGTATTCGAAACAAATTTCTTTAGATATCTAACATTATTAAGTTTTTAAATTTATTCTGACATTAACTAATAGGACAGGTGATATATTGCCAAACAATAAGAAGGAGGAAAAAATAGACGTTCAAGAGGAAGCAGCATCTTTTTTAGAGATAAACTCAAGAGAGATGAAACGTTCTATAATATCCAATATAAAGAAGCAGTTGATACTCTTTCCAGTATCTCCTTTCACTACAGATATTATTCTTTCTTATAAAGTCATTTATGATTTTTTAACTTCAAATCCAAATAAAAAAGCAGTATGGTTTTCAGTCGACAAGCCAGTCAAGAAGGTTGTTAAGGAATTCAAAGATAATGGATTCGACATTCAAGATCACAGCGAAAGAATAATTTTTATTGATGCAGTCAGTAAATCAGTAGCAGATTCAAAGAATAATAAAGACGTTATTGTTAAATATATAGAAAACCCAGACAATTTAGTCGAGATCTCAATGACGCTGCAAGATATATTTTCTGATCCAGCAATTGAAATTGCTGTGATCGATTCTTTAAACGGACTTCTTGCATTCAACAGTGAAAAAAATATATTAAAATTTATGCGTTTCTTATCAACTATTGCAGAAGAAACGGACACTGCAATTATATCTGTTTTCTATAAAGACGAATATCCTAAGGAATTGGAATCCGCATTCCAAATACCTTCCGATGGATTACTTCAGGTAAATGATGATAAAATAGTCTTGAAAAAGAAATTAGAGACGATAACAATATAGTATATGTGAATTGTCTTGATCCCTATCATACACAAGTGATTTCAATGAAAAAGTTCATTTTGTTGTTTGCATTTTGTATGTTTCTTCAATTAATTTTTTCTTCAGAAATATCAAACGAACAAATATTAGTGAATGTAAAAACATTAAATGAGATAATCTACATAAACATGACCGAAAATCTAAGCTACATAATTCCTAATTATGAGTATGCACTCCCGATAATCATAGGTTGGAATATTCCTTCTAGTTCTTTGAAAAATATAAATGCAGATAACATCACCATATTCGTGAAAGCTACGGTAGAAAGCGGAAATGAGTTTGTTTATTTCAAAGACGGCAATAAAAATGTAAATACAAGTTTTATCTTATTAGTCTGTTACTTAGAGAACACTTCGACAAACGGGTTGAGGTGCAGTTCGAATTCAAGCTTAGTAAACTTCATAGAGATTTATATTCGTTCAAATAGTTCAAAATCAAATGAAATAAATTCAACTATACTTTTTAGTGCAAGTTTAACTCCATTTGAAGATTTTATTCCAATATACCAGGAATCGCTATCTCTTCAAAAGGAATTAAATGAAATTAAAAAGAATTCAAATAGTTCAGATCCAGATCTAGAAAATAAAATTAACAAAATACAGGAAGCCATAAATACCTTCCATATAGAAGAAGCTAGAACTGGGATTAATGATATTAATTTAAAGACAGGAAATCTGCTTGGTTTATTTTCTTTGATACCTGCTAAAATCAATTCACTTTTGATATCTCTCTTTAATTTCTTAACTCCAAATTCAGATATTTATGTTATATCTTTCCTATCGATTCTAATAATCGTCTCTTCTTTTATTATAAATTTAAGGAAAGGATCAAAATACGGAATAATAATAGTTGCATTATTAGTTATGTTTGCATCTGTATTTTCACTGCTAGATACATTAATTCTGGTTTTAATTGATCTGTTGTTGGTTGCATTAATTCTTTCTATTATATACGCCAGAAAAAATAATGGTAAGAAACGGTTCAGATCGAGTGACAATTACCTAGACTCTGATTATGAGGAACTTATAAAAAGAAGAAACAGATAAGCAAGGTAAACAATGTATAAATAGTAGAATGGAGCGGCAGACTATAGCCGATCTTTTGTAAATGCAGCATTCGACTAAGCGGCTCAAAGGCCTTGCATCTCATTGTGTGGTGTGAGTCGTTTCATTCAGCTGTATCGTCTCCTTTCGTCATTCTCATCCTTTACAGCTGATTCGTTTCTAGTCCCACACCATGCCCTTAAAGCATTTTTCCACTCGATGGATCGAACTTCCTCAGAAATAAAAGAGTTTTTCGAACTCTTTAGCACATCTGCTATTCGAGATCGACAACTTTTATTTCCGTTAGCTGCAGTCCACCACTCCAAAGTAATTACTAAATCAGAGTATATAAATCTAACTTTTAATCTAAAAATTGAAGTAAAAGATAAATAGAAACAAACTAAAAAGAATTAATCCTTTGCACCAAGAGCTCTAAAAATCATGTCTAATATACAGAATCCAGTAAATGCACCTTGTATCGTCATCAAAGCCACAAAAGCAGCAAGTGCAACGCCTATGGTTACATTACCACTATACGCCAAAAGAGCCCCTACAAGAACAAGCAATCCTCTTCCAAGGTCCCTCATTTGTGCTATTTTCATATTCTCCCTCCTTTGCAATATTTTTAGCGGGCCCGAGGGGATTTGAACCCCTGACCTGCCGGTTAAAAGCCGGACGCTCTGGCCAAGCTGAGCTACGGGCCCATAAAGACATAAAATAGATCAGTAAATATTATTGCCAGATTATTTTATTAAATGTTTCTATTATAGATCTATTTTCTTAAATAGCATCACTGCCTTTAGTTCATGCCCTTCCTTCAGAACTGGTTTTTCAACATCTTTCCATTCTGGTTTTATACTCAGTGCTTCGCATGCGATTTTTCCAGAATTTGGCATGAACGGATAATATAAAAGTATAGATGTTCTAAGTAGCTGAGCCCCAAAATTAAGAATGGATCCCGCCTTCTCTTTATTTTTCTTGATTATCTTCCATGGTTCATTTTCTTGGATATATTTATTTGCAATCGTTGAAACTTCTACTGCAGTTGAAAGCGCTTTTGTAAGTTCATACTCTTGCATTTCGCTTTCGTATCTTTTTACAAGGGAGGAAATCTGAGTAAGGATTTCATTTTCCCTTTCACCATAATCTGCCGAAGGAAGTTTTCCATTATAGTTTTTCTGTATGAACGAAGTTATTCTATAGAAAAGATTGCTGTAATTTGCAACCACCTCGTTATTTATTCTCTCTTTAAGTGCAACTTCTGAGAAATCCCCGTCCTCACCGAGAGAAATGTCTCTTAACATGTAATACCTAATTCCATCAACAGTGTATTTTTCAGAAAGACTAACAGGATCTATTGCATTCCCTAAAGATTTAGACATCTTTTGGCCGTTTACTGTAAAGAATCCATGCACATACATTGTCTTTGGCAAAGGATATCCTGCAGACATCAGCATACCTATCCAAGTTATGCAATGGAACCTTGAGATATCCTTTCCAAGAAGTTGGACCTCTGGCGGCCAGTATTTTTCAGGTGATAGATAATTGATCAATGCATCAAACCATACCCAAAACTTGTGATCCTTGTCTATGGGGAGATCTATTCCCCATTTTAAACCCGGTCTGGAGACAGAGGTATCGATTAAACCTTGCTTAAGGAAGCTAATTATTTCGTTTCTTCTTTTTTCTGGCTTTATGAAATCAGGGTTTTTTTCTATATGTTCCAATATCCTGTCTCTGTACTTAGATAGTTTAAAATAGTAGTTTTCTTCTCTTATCTTCTTTAACTGTTTTTTGTGAATAGGGCACAATCCATCTGGCGCGTCCTTTTCAAGTTTAAACTCTTCACATCCGTCGCAATATAGTCCTTCATACACTCCTTTATATATGTCTCCATTCTCATAGATTTCGGTAAAGAACTTGATAACATTTTTCTTATGCCTTTCTTCCGTAGTTCTTATGAAGTCATCGTAAGTAATATTTAGCTTCTGCCATGCGTTTTTCCATTTTTCAGCCATTTCATCTGTGTATTTTTGTATATCGCTGTATCCCTTTGCCTCTGCAGCCTGAACTGTCTTTACTGAATTTTCATCCAGCCCAGTTAAGAAGAAAGTATCGTCTCCTTTCATTCTATGCCATATTGCAAGAATGTCTGCGATTATCGTGGTATATGCGCTTCCTATATGTGGCAAATCATTAATGTAATATATTGGAGTTGTAACATAGAATTTCATTCTATCCCCTGTCAATAATCACCAGAAATATGGTTGTAAAACATATATAAATTACACAATATATTTATCAGTTGATATAAATTTTATAATTTAACTGTTTAATTTATTTGTTCAAATAAGTTATTAACTTATTCGAATAAGGATTATTAGTAGTAGTGAGGGGTCGGATTAAGTTTATTAAGATATCGCTGTTGAAATGTTAAATGTTTAACACTATCTTAATTCTCTAATCTTTGATATTTAATGTGATAAAATGATTCAACCAGATCTTTCTCCAATAACTCAAAAATTCGAGGAATTCTTTACAGACAAATATAGCAAGGAGTTTCAGATCTTGAAGAATCTTTATCCGGAAAAAAGAAGCTTTTATTTTTCATATAAAGAATTGCACAAATATGATCATGAATTTGCAGAGAAATTAATCGACAATCCAGATGCATATTTGAAAGCAGCAGAATTAGCGCTTATTTCCATGGCTGGAGAGGAAAAGAAAAATTTCGAGCCACACGTAAGAATTGAAGAAGTGGAGACTGGGGAAAAAACAGTTCTAATTCAAGACATTGGTTCAGAGCATATTCATAGGCTTATAAGCGTTACAGGTGTAGTAACAAAGCGTGCAGATATAAGGCCAAGGGTGAATGTTGCAATTTATAATTGCACAAATTGTGGAAACACTGAAAAGGTTGTAATGGAGAAAGGAGTGTATATTCCGGATGCATGCAGCAACTGTAGAAAAAGAACCCTTGAGCTTGACGAGAAGGCCTCAAGATTCATGAATATACAGCGTGCCGAGATACAAGAGCTTCTTGAAAGAGTAAGGAGCGGTTCTCCAGCAAGCCATATCGAATTATTTCTTGACGATGATCTCTGCAATACAATAATACCTGGAGATACAATAGAAATAGTGGGAATTGTGAGGTTAAGGCAGGTAGGAAAGGCAAAGGACCCGATTTATGCAAAGTATATAGATGTAGTTTCAATAAGAAATACTCAAAGGGAATTTGAAGAGGTTGAATTAACAAAAGAAGACATAAAGAAGATAGAAGAGTTTGCAAGGCAACCAAATGTTTTTGACATAATCACCAATTCAATAGCTCCTTCAATTTATGGACATAGGGAGATGAAGCAGGCAGTTGCACTTCAACTTTTTGGAGGGAATCCAGATAAGGTTCTTCCAGAAGGGGGGAGGATAAGGAGCGATATTCACATACTTCTGATAGGAGATCCTGGAGCTGCAAAAAGTAGAATGCTTCAATACGTAACCTCTTTAGCTCCAAAGAGCATTTATGTAAGTGGTAAATCTGTGTCTGGAGTTGGTCTTACTGCTTCCGCAGAGAGGGACGATCTTGGTGAGGGATGGACTTTAAAGGCAGGAGCATTAGTCCTTGCATCGGGAGGACTCGCAGGTGTTGATGAGTTTGATAAGATAGATGATACAGAAAGGGCAGCTCTCCACGAAGTAATGGAGTCTGGGACTGTTTCAGTGGCCAAGGCAGGAATAGTTGCTAAATTCAAGGCAAGAACATCAATTCTCGCAGCTGCAAATCCCAAATTCGGAAGGTTTGATCCCAATCAGCTTATTGCAATTCAATTCGATATTCCACCAACTCTTCAAAGCAGGTTTGATCTGATATTTCCAATCAGAGACGTAATAGATGAGAGTTCAGACAGAAAATTAGCAAGATACCTATTAGAAACACATAAGAATGCAGCAGACAATATAATCCCAGAGGCTAAAGAAGAGAGAGTAGATAGTGATTTCTTACGAAAGTATATTGCTTATGCAAGAAAAAATATCAAGCCTAAACTATCACCAGAAGCGCAGAATAGGATCGAGTCATTTTATGTTCAATTAAGAGAGATGGGTAAAAGACAAGGTGCAGTTCCAATTACTCCGCGTCAAATTGAAGGTATAATCCGTTTAAGCGAGGCAAGCGCAAAGTCAAGGCTGTCTGAAGTTGTTGAGCTTAGAGATGCAGAACTTGCAATTAGCTTGATGGAATATGTATTAAAAGAGATTGCATTAGATAGAAGCACAGGTGCAATTAACATAGACATGATTGCAACAGGCCAGCCAAAATCAAAGCAGCAACAGTACTATGATTTATACGGTGCTATGAGAGAATTAAGCAAGCAATTTGATCCAATACCTAAAGAAAAAATATATGAAGAAGGAATTAATAACCTGAAGCTTGAAGAAAGGACAGTAAGAATGATTTTAGATGAAATGCTTAAGAAAGGAGAGATTTTTGAACCTAAGCCAGGCCACTTTAAGATAGTGCACACATATGAATAACCAATAACAAGTTGTCTTCCGATTCTAATTTTGAATATTATTTTAAATTTATCATTTCAAATAAAAAATATGAGTTAATAATATGTCAATTTCAGTTCATTAGTTGAGTGGTTAGAATGAAGGCATTAGATATTGTTTTGATTTTGTTTCTGTTGACACAATTAATTTCGTTAGGGGTGGGTGTTCTTCTTATTGAGGGGGCTAAAACAAATCCAGCCCTTTCTGCATTAAATATTGCTCCAGATGAATCTCACTCAATATCAAATTCATTCTATCTTTTAGTGTCAATTCTTATAGGCGCTGCTTTGATACTAATTCTATTATTACTGCCTTTCAAAAAATATCTGATAATTATAGTAGAATTCATATCTTCTGTGTTTGCATCCTTTGTGGTGTTTTTCATCTTTCTTTCAGCGTTTAATATTTCATATGCAGATTTGCTAGCATTGCTGCTGGCATTACTTATTTTCATATTGAGAATGATATTCATTTCTTTTAGAAACCTTCTTGCAATAATCGCAGCAGCAGGTATAGGTGCAGTCATTGCATTCTCAATTGATCCAATTCCTTTATTCATATTCGTTATCTTACTTGCAATTTATGATGTACTTGCTGTAAGATGGACAAAGCATATGGTAAAGTTTGCTCAGTACTTCATGAAAGAGAAGACATCTTTCTCAATTGGATTTGAGGGGACAAGAAAAATAAAGGTCAGGGAGCAAGGAAAGATAATAACTAAGGAACAGCCTTGGCATATAGAACTCGGAACTGGTGATGCTGCTGTTGCATCTATGATAACGGTGGTATCTTATAAACTTGGAGGCTTAATCTTTCCAACTATTTCAATGCTTGCTGCAACATTTGGCCTTTATTTAGTTTTTGTCAATGCGGCAAGAAGTAAAGAAATAATGCCAGCTCTTCCATACATAGTGGGTGCATCACTTATTGCAATATTAATAGTTTCAGGATTGTTGAGTATATTAAATATATCTTTTTAATTTACTTTCCTTAAATAAATGCAGCAACACGGCAATGCTTATTCTTTATAAACCTTAATAACAATATTATAATACTGTATTTTACTAGTTTAGTTTGTGATTTTATGAGCATCGATATAAATGATTATGAAAAATTGCTTGACAAGGCATATTCAGAACTTCCAGAAAAAAGAGTTACAAAAGAACGTCTAGAAATTCCAGTTCCAGAGACGCTTGTTCAAGGAAATAGGACTCTTGTAAAGAATTTTGAATCAATAACAAACAAGATGAGAAGAGATCCAAGGCATGTCGGAAAGTTTCTTGCAAAGGAATTGGCAACAAGTTTTACTATAGAAGGGGGGAAGCTTGTCTTAAATACAAAAGTTAATGATAAGCTCTTAAATGAAAAGCTCAAGCAATACATGGAGATATTCCTCTACTGCAAGCAATGCAAGCTTCCAGATACGAGGTTAGAAGAGGTTGAAAGAGGCCTCATGGTAATGGTTTGCGAAGCATGTGGTGCTCGTTCGTCAGTTCCAAAAGTTTGATTAACTATATTTATTAGTTTCATTTAATATTTAATACGGTGGTTTATTGACAGAACAAAATCAAGGAGAACAAGTATTTAGAGTTAGAACACCTAAAGACAAGGAGGTTTTAGGTCTTATCATTGGGAGAGCAGGTGGAAGCAGATTCATGGTTTTATGCTCAGATAAGAAGGAAAGATTGTGCAGGGTTCCAGGAAAAATAAAACATGATATATGGGTTAAGGAAGGGGATTATGTTATAGTAGAGCCATGGGCAATTGAAAGCGATAAGAAAGGAGACATAATCTGGAGATATACAAAGATTCAAGCAGATTGGCTTAGAAGGCATGGATTTTTGAAGG
>JAVZCX010000012.1:0-18880 GCA_038874185.1 Candidatus Micrarchaeia archaeon | reverse complement strand
GTATCTTCTTCAAACAAGGCTTCTGCTGTTCTTTCTATATTTTTCTCCTTTCTTACTATAAAATCCAACAATGGATCATGCATAAAGCATCACACTTTCTAAACACATTAGATGTTTATATATTTTACATTTCATAGGGTTAATAAAGATGTAAGATATTATCATTTTCTTATGGGTATAGATTTTTGGCGGTTAAACGTGTGTTTGTGTTTATAATAATTTAAGAGGATTTCTAAGAGATGATTTTAATTAAAATTTTTGTCGAGATTTCCTAAAAATAAAATTTTAACGCCTTTTGCCTCTATTTTATTTAATAACTCTTTCAATTCTTCATGTTCATCATTATTAGATCCTGATGACTTATCAAGTTTTTGATGGAGTCTTGCTAATTTCTCTTTTCCTAATCTACTTGCGAATGAACTAGGATCTTCTTTAATTTTTCGTGGATCTTCATTAAAAAACACCATATAGTCAATTTTTTCGCTTTTTTCCACTCTAATGTATAATTTTCTTAACTTATTTATATGAATCGAACCTTGAACTAAGCATGTTTTTTCATCGCCATTAATTTCTAATCTTAGATCTGTTTCATAGGAATTCTCGTTTTTACGTTCTCTTATGCCTATTATTTTCGCTTTAAATTTTTCTATAAAATATTTCGCTGCTTCCAGCTCGTAGGAATAACCAAGAAGAGCTTTTTTATCATCTTTAAGCTTTTTAATATCTTTTTGTATTTTATTGTTGTATAATATTTCATTAAAGCTCGCTTCATCAGTTTCAAATTTAATAATAGGAATGTCTTTATTCTTAACTAACTCTGCAACGAGCGCATCTGCTAATTTAATGGAGTGGGTTAAATATTCATTATCATTATAATGATTCTCTGATAATCTAAAAAGGATCCAATAAGCATCAGATTCACTGTTCACTTTTCCTTTTAAATACACTCCATAGTAATAGTCACACCTGTTATTTTTCTTATTAACTTTAATTCTTGCTATTTTTTTAACAAAGATTCCATTAAGATAATTTAACAGTGTAATCATACTATCCTCAGGACTCATATCTCTAATATCATTGAAACAAAAAACATCTTCATTAATAAAGAAATGTTCCATATCAAAATTTAGTTTTTCTAAATTATTATATCCAATTATGCAATTTTTAAATGAGAATTTAAGATTTTCTTTTGGATAATCTAAAAGTTCCACATTTTTACATTGCATGTATTTTTTGCTATTTTTTAAATAGTTTGGATCGATTTTTTTCATTACAAACAAAAATCCGCTTTTATAACCTTCAAAGTACTCATCTTTAAATTCCATACTCTTCAATAATTGAGGATTTGAATATGGCTCGCCTGCACTTGATTTTATAGGATTGTCGTATAATGCAATCGCATGTTCAATTACGAAATTATTATCTATAACATTTTCATCTAATTTAAATCTAGAACGTACCATTTCGTTAGAAATTTCAATATTCTTTTTTAAATTTATTAATGCTTCTTTTATTTTCGGCAATGATTGTTCTCTTCTTAATTTAGCAAGTTTTTTACGCATTATCCAAAGTTCATTATAGACTGATACTCTTTTATCGCTTAAGTGCTTTTTTATAACAGAAAAATTTGGAGTGTTAATATTTACGTTCAAATTTTTTATTTCATCTTCATCAAACGACAAAAAGAGGTAGTCGTTAATGTATTCCAGAAATACTCTCTCAACTAAATAAATGAACCCTTCTATGAATTTCTCGTCTTCTAATTTGAAATTACATAATATATTAAGGATTTTACTATTCGAATAAAATGAATAGTATATTTGAGATAAATAATAAAAACCAGAAAATTCTTTCATTTATTCACCTTAAGCTTTCCTCGATTATCTTCTTTTCCTCTTCAGTTATGCCATAGAGTTTATAAATTAAATCATTAATCTGACGGTTTAAATCTTCTTTTTCTGCTATTAATCTTTCCTTTTGAGCAGAATCAGCATTTTCAATTAGATTAATTAATTTCGTCATTTTTTCTGTTGCTGCGATAAGAATTTCATATTCTCTCTTATTAAAGTAATCACATAATGGTATTTTAGATAGATGATACTTATCAAATCTCATTGTTAGTTTAGCCTTTGCATAGATAAAGTTATACGCATACCAAGATATCAAATTCGAATTTAGTAAAGAAACTAAGAACAAAGGGTGTATTTTAGAATCCTTTAAAAAGATACAACCTATATTATCCAGAGCTAATAATCCTTTTTCATCAAATGCAGCAGTCAGCATGACGCTTTCTTTTGGCTTTGAAATGTAAGTGACAATATTTTGTATTACTATTTTTGGTTTTAGTAGATATTTTGCTTTTTGCTTTATTTTTTTGAACGAATCTTCAGTTATAAATTGTGAAATAGGTTTTATGAAGTATCTACCAACGTTTCTTCCTCTCAAGACTGGAAATTTACCTACTTCTTTTAGTAATTTTTGGATAGCTAAACCTCTCTTAATTTCTGCTATGTCTGAAATATATTTATTTCTATTAACTTTATTGGCCAATAATAATTCTTCTTCAGTGATTTCAATAAGCAAATTACCAAACGTTTTTATCAATTTTTTATCGATTTTTATCGGTTTCTTTTTTTTATTTATAAAATCATTTAAATAAAATTTGGAATTTGATCCTTTTTTGACAATAATGATTATTTGCTCAAGCATTACTTCTTCAAATGCTCGGCTAACATCTACAAGAACCTCTAGATCATTTTGAATAAAAGATCTACATGCAATCCACTTTTGGCTATATGCCAAAGGCTTTGGGACTATAAATCCAAGATATTGGCCAGTATTCAATATATTAAAAGCTTTATTTATAAAGGCAATCGCAGTGTCGGTATTATTTGTAGTTGCTGGATATGTTTTAAGAATAAAAGATCTTTCTCTTTCGTTTAGATAAGCACCGTAAGGTGGATTCCCAATTATCACATCAAACCCACCTTCGTCCATCACTTGTTTGAACTCTTCTTCCCACTTAAATGCCTTATCCCCGGCTACTGCTGGATCATCGATCAAACTATTACCGCATTTAATATTATTATCTAGATTTGGTAATTCAATATCTTTAGATGCAATTTTTAAAAATAAAGAAAGTTTAGTTATCTCAACACTCTCTTCATTTATGTCTACTCCATATATATTGTTTATTATAATTTCTCTTTGTTGTTCTATATCATCAAAATGCAATTGCAATGTTTCCATCTCTGTTTCTATCTTCTTCCTTCTATGTCTTTCAATTACAATAGTTCTATATTTCCTCTTCCAAATCTTTCTTTCGTGTATTGCTCTATGAATTTCTAAAAGAACATCAACAGCTTTATTCAAAAATGCACCTGAACCACATGCTGGATCTAAAATTTTTATTTTCTTTACTTTTTCTTCTAGGATTTCTAACTCATTATCCCACTCTGATATTAGCGTATCTATATCTCTTGCTTCACCTGTCTTACTTAAATATGGGATTATAGCATTCATTGTAATATACTCTGTAATTGTTTCAGGAGTATAATAAATTCCGAATTTCTTTCTCTCTCCTTTTTCAGATTGTAACAGAGCTTCGATTTCTCCTATTGATTTTTCGAATATATGTCCAAGAATATTAATATCTATTTCTGATTTAAAATCAAAAGATGACATTATCAGAATGTTTTTATAAATTGGATTCAGATATTTAAAATATTTTCCGATTTTTTGTTTTAGGGTTTCATCTATATCATTATCAGTATATTTTGAATTTTGTTTCACATCTTCAAAATAATCTGATGAAGCAATATCTCTTATCTTTACTTCCAATGGAAAAGCTTCCCTAAATAGCCCTCCATTATATTTAGGAATATTGTGTAATTTATCCCCTAAATTAATAGCCGTAAACAAATCAGATATTGAAGTCCAAATGTAATAAGTATGTTCACCTACCAATTCTTTTTCAATTGGTAACAAGATTCTCTTTTCTAAAGTAAATTCAGGTAATAACTGTTTTTCAGAATCTTGAGCAAAACAAACAAACATTAATCTATTAAGAAATAATTGTGTATAATGTAGCGCTTTTTCTTTTGGAAGATTACATTGTTTTTCTAGTTCTTTTATTAACATTAATCGAGTCTCGTGATAAAGTTTATAAAATTCTTTAGTAATTTCTTTTTCTTCTTTTACTGTATTCTCAAGCAAAAGCAGAGGTATATTTCTCTTTACCAAATACTCTTTTGAGAAAAGCAAAATAAATTTTTTAAATTCATTTTCGTTTTTGTACATCTCATAAAAATTTATCGTTTCACATTTATTTGGTTCATCTTTTAAAAATAGATTTATTTCCTCATAATTACAGGTTGCATAATAAGGTGTTTTATTTTCTATAGCATAGAGCATAGCTTGTTGCTTTGCTGACATTCCAGTTGGTAAACGATCAAATAAATTTGTTCCTTGTCCTTTTAATTCAATAACGATTAATGGATTACCCAAGTTATCTTTGATACGAAACTCTACCTTTCCTTTTTCGAAATCAAAATCTTCAGGTGAATAACCTAATATATCCTGAATTATATATTTCGCGAATATAGGATAATTGGACCTTTCCTCTATTAATTCCTTTTTTTCCAATTTATTTACCCAAACTTGTAACGACTCTCTTTGATTTTTTGTAATTTCAATATTTTCTATATACTTGTTGATTATTTTATCACGAAATAATCTATTAATTTTCTGCCTAGGCACTTAATCACCTAATTCTATCTTAACACTTTATTTATTCACTTTTTAATTCTTTCTTTACCTTTCTTCTTCTGATTTGTTTGCTGTTTTAATGTTCTTAGTTTTAATATTACATAAAACAATGCTTGAACACAAAAGTTTATCATTTATGCCAATATCTTACATTTGAATTGTTTTCTCCTTTATTAGAGGAGCTCATCAAATAGTTTCCAATTGTCCTTCCACTCTGGTTTAAGGTTCCTTCTTGGAATTCCTGGTCTTTTACCGTCTACTACTGCTTCTTTAATTTCTTGTGCAGTTGCTATGTAATATTCCGGTAAATCGTTGTTATATTTAGATTTAAATGCGACAAGAACGACAATTAAATTTGGGAAATTCAATTTATTAGTATCCAAATCAAAACCACCTGGATTAGCTATTCGTTGTGCTTTTACTTGAACCCCTACAAATTTCATTGTTTTTGGATTCTGCACAAATAAGTCAACATATGGAAAATTTCGTTGCGTCAAAGAGACGTTATAATTGCGTAATGTAAGTTGCTTAGCTGTTTCAAATGTACCTGCTAGTCCCGTCAAATGTCTATAAAGAGCAGGGTTTTTCAATTCTATCATAAAAATCCCATTTAAAATATTCTAATTCATCTAAGAAATTAACAGATTGAAATTGATAAACAATACTAAAGCTTTAGATAATTTCCTTACTAAATTATGGATTTTGTGATTATTTTTTCTCTAATTTAAAATCTAATTTGTAGGTGTAAAAATCTACATTTGGAACTATTGAAAGTGCCCGCTTTATTCGTTTGTCTTCCTGGGCTGCTATGATTGCGCCTTTAACATTCTGATCTTTTTCAGCCAGCACATCCTTAACGTAGCCCATATATCTCTGAATCTGCCCAACGACCGTATCACTGGATCTACCTTTTTTAAGCTCAACTACAAGGAGTGTTTTCTTGTCTTTGCTAATCGCCAATATGTCAATCGGTCCTGTATCGGTTTGATATTCCTTACCAACTAATTCTCCTTTCTCTTCATATATATCATAGTTCTTGCCGATTTCAAGTCGCTTCCAATTTTTGACTAAAAAATCTTCAAGGTGTTCTTCGAGTGCAAATTCCAAAGGATCCTCTACTTCTGTATCCATAGCAAATAATCTAATTGGTCTATCTCCAGAAATTAATGCTTCAATTTCGTTTGCATATTTTGATGTCAGATTGATTATGGTTCGTTGTAAATGAATTGCTTTTCTTAGTGAATCACTAACATTTTTAGATGGAATTTTTTTAGAGAACCAACTTACTGGGCGACTATGCGGCAATATTTGATCTTTATGAAACTCATAATCCCCAACAATTTCACCGATAAGATAATTACCTTCGGAATCTGGGCAAATTACAATGTCACCTATTTTCATACCTTTAGATAACGACCATAGCATACTACTTGCCTGAGCTGCATAAAATTTTGATCTATCGGGGTCTTTCTTAAGAATTAAAGGAATACATTTTTTACTGAATTCTTTTGGATCGTTTGGAAATTTAGAGAGATCTTCAAGCAGACCAAAATGAATACCAACAAAACGTCCTTCGTAAGCTTTCTTTGCATAAACGTTTTTAGATCCAAGCAATATGCGATAGTAATTTTTCATATAACAACCACTAGATATATTACTCATTAATTTTTTTAAATTTCTCGTTTATATTTCATCATAAAATATCTTAGATTGTCACACTTGCTATTAAAAACCAAATTTTAAATTCCTTTTCAATTTTATTGTATCTAATTGGTGAAAATATGGATGTCAATGAAGAGATAGTTAAGGAATGGATACATAGTTGTAAACAACAATTCACAATAGACGACTTACAATTCAAAGTATATGGTTCAAAAGGTGGTAGCAATTATAGTAATATAGACATATTAGCTGTAGATAAGAGTGGAAATTATTATGCCTATGAAATAAAATGGAGATCAAGATTTACAATAAGCAAAAGCAATAAAAATAAAATAAAAAAGTTCCTAAGTCAATTAATTAGAAAGGAAAGGAATGCAAAAATAAAATCAATAATCGGAAATCGCAAAATAAATCATGTTCTTGTTACCACACATCAGCTTTTAGGACGCAGTAGAGAGAAACGCGAGTATATGGAGAAGCAATTCATAAAAAGAGGAATAACAATTGTTTATTTTGAAGATATATTTAGGGAGCTTATTCAAAAAATTGAGGTTAATGGCCGATATAATTCGCCCGTTATGCAAACAATAAGGATTCTTAAATACTTCAAATTGATTAAAAATTCAAAGGACTAATTCCTCAGAAGCAAACTGAAGGTGAACTCCATTCTATTTTATCTTCTTTCTATGCAAAACATCTAACTCACTCAATTATTCAAAATAGTAGAGTTGTCTGCAACAGGACCAAAATAATCACCGTATAGCTCAGACCCATCATTTTTAAACTTTCATATAATAGTCATTACATTGAAAAGGTGGCTCAATGCCTTTTGAATTGTCTGCATCTTCGCTTGGACTTTTTCTTGAATGTCCTAGATGCTTCTGGCTGGAAAAGCACAAAGTATGGAAAAGACCTACAGCTGGATTTCCAACGCTTCCTTCGGGAATGGACAGGATTCTTAAAGAGCATTTCGACAGATTTCGGGACAGAGGAGAGTTGCCTCCTGAATTGAGGAACAGGGAATGCATGCGCGATTGTTCATTGTTCAGGAACATCTCTCTGCTTAAAGAATGGAGGAATGTAAGGAAAGGCATCTCGTGGAAAGATAAGGAAGGAAATGTTCTGCGCGGAGGAATAGACAACCTCTTGGTGAAAGATGAGAAACTGATAGTGTTAGACTACAAGACAAGAGGATTCCCTGTAAAGGAAGAGAGCTATGCCCCTTATCAGCATCAATTGGACATATACACCTTCCTTTTGAATAAAAATGGCTATAAGACAGAAGACTACGCCTACATATTATTCTATGTACCGAAAGAAGTGACTGAAACTGGAGAGGTTATCTTTGACAGCGAACTTGTAAGGGTAAAGGTGGATATCGGACATGCTGAAAAGCTTTTCAAGGATGCAGTCAAGCTTCTGAATGGACCGTGCCCGAAAGAAACATGCGAATGGTGTGCACGCGTCTAGATCAAATTCAGTATCTCTGAAATCTTCTTTATCTCAAAATTAGGCTTTGCAGCTTTTTTAGGCATTTTTCTCTTCTGAAGCTTATATTCTCCATACTTTGCCAATGCTGTAAATGATCCTATCTCATTGCCCGGTTCTATGTCTTTTTCTATAGAATCTCCAATTATCAAAGTGTCTTGTGGTCTTACCTTTAGTTTTTTTAAAGCCATTAGAAACGGCTTTTTACTTGGCTTCTTAGCTTTGGAGTCGTTATAAGTAATGACAGCATCAAAATCATTCTGAATTCCCATTGCAGCCAAGCGTATCCATGCCTCGATTCTTGGCGCATCAGTGACTATTGCTAGTTTGATGCCTTTCTTACGCATCTCGCTGAGCGTAGGACGCACATCTGGATATGGAATGAGCATCCTCTCCCTTGCTCTTCTGTATGCAACAATACCTGCTGCTACTATTGCATAATCAACCTTGCCAGTCATCTCTTTAAGCAAGGCCTGAAATATCTGCTTGTATTCATAACCATATCTATCATATAGTTCAAAAAGAAGCTTCAATGTCATCTCCTTGTCTGCTTTCATGCCTGCCTTGATCATCGCATCGATAGCAGCTTCGCATGCGATCTTTTTCATTTTCATGAAATCTATCAGTGTGTTGTCAAGATCAAAGACTATTGCTTTGAATTTATTTGGCATGCTATCAAAAAGATGTATAACTTAATAAATTTAAAAATCTACACATCACCAGTATCTAAAAATAATGCTTTTTCTTAACCTCAACTATCATCACTGTGTCAAATTCCCTTCCTTTGTTCCATTCTAAATTTTTTATCTCTAATTTTATTCGCTCACTGTTATTAATCTTTGATTAATTTCTTTACAATTTAATAATTCCAAAAATGAATAATGGTGCAAATACAATAATCTGTCCGATCAACCAAACCAAAATCGCTTTCCATCCTTCTAATCCAGTAGTAATGTTTATGACACGTCCCCAATATCCAATATTTATCAAGCTAACAGCTAGAGTTACTATACGGCCTACGATAGGTAAGGGGGACAATCCTATTCCTATCGAACTTATCGGAGCAATGGTTAGAGATGCAATATAGAAGATCGATGTAAAATCAGATTTGCCTCCGAAAAGCTTAGCAAGAATGGTATATAATTCACTTAAAATCGCGAACAAGGCTAGGTATATGATTATAGTCAATATAGAAGTTATCCCATACACCATTATTGAACTGCTATCGAAAAGATAATTTAATATGAAAAACACTATTGATCCAAGAATTAATGCAATAAGATAATTCTCAAGTGCAGATCTTATTGAGGCATTCTTTATTTCAGATAGCAGATACGACTGCTCTGCATTTTCAACCTCTTTGGTAGGAGTTAATTCAACATACCTAAACAAAGAATATGTTTTTTGTATTCTTTTTACAATGGATTCTAACATAGCAGTCTCCCTCCTTTCTTACATTATTGGAATTCTATCTTTTCTTTCTTTATATAGTTTTACATGTATTTGAAGCTTAATTTTTAGAACAATGTCATTCCATCAACTCTGTATATTTCTTGTTAGAGCCTTTTGCCTTTTCTACTGGATATCGTTTTCTGTTTTTTTCTAGCTTTTTCTTTAGTTCGTTAGCGACGTCGATATCATATTTCTGCGAGAGCCTAAGCAAAAAGTACAGCACATCTGCCATCTCTTCCGCAATCTCATCTCTTTTTTCTTTGTTCTTAAACATCTTTTCAACTTCCGTTTCTGATTTGAATCTAAAATGTTCAAGAAGTTCAGCTGCTTCCGTAGAAATTCCTATCGCAAGATCCTTCGCGCCATGAAACTTATCCCAATCTCTTTCTTCGCAATAGTGCTTAATTTCTTCTTCTAACTCACGAATATTTCCATTTGAAGCCATAGAAACCCCTATATTTTATTTACTTATAAATTTAAAAATAATACTTTTTCTTAACCTCAACTATCATCACTGTGTCAAATTCCCTTCCTTTGTTCCATTCTAAATTTTTTATCTCTAATTTTATTCGTTCACTGTTATTAATCTTTGATTAATTTTCTTTGCGAACACTATTCTTGACTCTCTTTATACATTGTTATATTCTCTCCTGTTTTAGGTTTTCTGAATACAAATAAATGCTCATGCGCAATAAGTAGGAAATTATTATTTTTTCTTCTCCATTTAATAGTTCCAAACATCTTATGCTGTAGCTTGATTACATCTTCTTTAAGAATGAATCCAGCATTCAAAAATGATTTTAGAACTCTTGTGGTTACAGGAACATAATGTGCATGTCTTCTTGTATCTCCCATTAAAATTGCACAGTAATTTCCTGGTTTTAGCACTCTATAGAATTCTTTTGCAACAATTTCCATTTCTTCAGCGAATTGACTTATTGAAGTAACTTTAGAAAGGTCATCCTTTACCTCTTCCCTTGATTTTTGAGTATAAGATATAATATTTGCATATGGGGGATGAGTAGCAATCAAATCGATAGATTCCGATTCGATTTTATCTAACTTGCGCGCATCTCCGATAAATACTTTATGTTGAGTTTCTAATAATTCAGGGTATTTTTTTCTAAATTGAATTCGATCAATTGTTAGCATACATGCTTCTCTATTAATGTCAATAGAAATACTGTTTCTTCCAGTTAATACGCATTCTATTGCCGTAGTTCCACTACCTGAGAATGCATCTAAAACCGTATCTCCTTCTTTACTATATCTCAATATTATATTTCGCGCAACTTGCGGTGGCCAATTACCCCTATATTTATTATTCAAATAATGAGTTGCCCACGTTCCTCTTTCTGGAAATGACCAAACAGTTGTTTGTTCTAATTCAAAATCTTTTGGTTGGAGTTCCTCTATTTTATAATCTCCTCCAATTTGTAAATTAGAATTCTCTATTATTATTTGTTTTTGTTTTTGAACGAAAACAAAATAATCATTTTCTGTTATTTCTTGCATGCAAATCACTCAAGTATTTTCATTAGATGTTTTGCTGCTAACCTTAAATTCAAAGGGTAATCCAATTTTTCAAGCGCACGCTGTCTTTCTGTCTCTCCAGATTTCCATACTATTCCATCCGTTATAAAAATAAATTTTATATTTTTGTTTGAAGCTGCATTTTGAAGCGTGATAAAGCTTTGTATTGTTTCAAGTGGTTTACTTCCAATCCCTGCAAAAAATACCTCCACTATAGCAGAAATTTCGTCATTTTTGTATATTATAAAATCAGGTTTTTTTGTCCTTTCCAATTCAAAAGTTCTATCTGCTTTTCTAATATCTATTCCTTTATTTTTTAAATATTTTAATACCAACTCTTCATAATATTTACCTGAGCGATTTTTTCTCGCATTCGTATCCATTCCTACTTCAACACCCGTAATATATGAAAACAGATCTTTTATACTTCCAAGTAAATCAATAATGCCAGAATCTTCGCAAAATCTAATTATTTCATCTAAATCTGAATTTCTAAAATCTACGCCTTTAAATATAATATTATCATTAGAGAAAACGATTAATTCTAACTTACTTTCTCTTGTTGCAATTATCAAAGGTATAATTTGTCTAGCGTTTGGATATTTTTCTAGTATCAAGCGTAATCGATTCTTTCTTTCGTTTACATCTTTAATATTAACTAAACCGTTTAAAAGAGATATCTCTTCAAGATGTTCCATAACATGAGAATAAACCTTCTCCCAATTAACAAAAAATCTGGCATCCCTATTTGAAATTAATAATGTTTGAAAAAACTCTTTGAAATATTCTTCTTCTGAAGAATATCCTAATTCTCTATATTTCATCGTTTCACCAATTCATCAATACAATTTCAGATACGTTTCCTCTCGTTTCTGCTTTACAGCTTATTACTCTTTTTGCAGAAACTTGAATTTGTTTATAATTTTTATATAATTCAGTAATAAAATCAGTATAAGAATTACTTACCATAACTTTAACTTTCATTTCAGTTAGTTTATCTACAGTTTCCTTTAATCTCTCTTGATCGTTAGGTGAAAAATCATTAGCAGTATAACTTGTAAAATTGGATGTTGGAGATAACGGATAATATGGCGGATCGAAATAAGCAAAATCCTCTGATTTAGCATAATTAGTTACTTCTGAAAAGTCTAAAGATAATAAAATTGCTGGCTTTAATGCCTCTGAAACCAAACATAAATTTTCTTCATCTAAAATTTTAGGATTTTTATACCTTCCAAAAGGAACATTAAACTTTCCCGCCTTATTTACTCTATATAATCCATTAAATGCTGTCTTGTTTAGATAGATAAATCTTGCAGCACTTTCGACTTCATCTATGGGTTCACTGGCTCTTATTTTATAGAATGCAGATGCTTCATTCCTATATTTAGAATTTTTCAGTTCTTCTATTAATTCATCAACTCTCTTTTGGATAACTTTATAAGTATTAATGAGCTCTTTGTTATAATCATTAAGATATGCTTTTTTTATTAAATCCATACTCCAAAGTTTAAAATACAATGCTCCCCCGCCTAAAAAAAATTCGTGGTAGTTATTAAATTTATCTGGTAAATTTGCAACTAAATGATCTAGAAGTTGGCGTTTACCACCTGCCCATTTAACAAATGGCTTCGGTTCATTTTCCATTTCTATCTACCGATACTAATTATATCATAATCCTTTAAAAACATAATATAAGGACATTTCCGGTGATTCTTTCGCTTAGAATATTGTTACATTAACAAAACTCTGTTTTATGGTTTTCTGCCTTTACCTGACCTAAATAGACGCCGTCATCTGTTTCATGAAAATCTCCGTCTTTCATCCTGAATTCTGTATAGGCTGACTTTCCTATCTCAATTCCGATATAGTATGGCATGATCCATTTTGATCAGATTGATTTAAAAATTGGATCCAAGTGAATTTCTAGTGATCGGATGGGTCTTTGGTGCCATGGCAGGATTAAGATAGCATGAAAAGAAAAAAGCTATTTGACCACCTTTAGGATGCTGCTTTCCGCTAATTTTTGCCAAATCTTTTCTATTTCATTTCTACCTTACAGTTTACTTAAATCTTGTAAGGTAACTGTTTCTTCGTAAAAAATATTCGAACCGAATTATTTTACCATACATTATCCAATTTGATGTAAGGTAAGTATTATTAATTTAAGCGTACAACATATTATATGCGAATAAGAAAACGAACCATAAACCGGCAAGAGTACTATTATCTTGAGGAAACATTAAGACTAGAGAGGCCTAAGGTATATTCCTTGTTTCTAGGTAAGAGGCTTCCATCTAAAGACCAGCTTGAAGAAAATAAAATGAAATTGCTGGATAAGATATATACAGACCTAGTCGGAAACACTACAAGAATCTACCTCTCCAAAGAAGAAGTCATACAGCTTGAAAAATATAGGCGCCAATACTTGCATAGGCTTAAGCACCTTGGCAAGGCAAAACAAGAGGAGAAAGAAGAAATTGAAACAGTAAACTTCGTATACACAACTCTGACTACAGAAGGCGTCCCTATCACCAAAGAAGATGCTGGCCTCGCATACAAATTCTTTGGAAGAAACATAAAAGAGGTCAGAGATGAGAATTTGAAGGTAGCTCTTGATATGATAAATGGATTAAGGTATGTAAGAGACAGCAAGAGAGGAATTTCAAAGGATTTCATCCTTAAACTCCATAAGATAGTGATGGCTGAATACAAGGACAAGAATCCAGGTAAATTAAGAAATAGGCAAGCTTACATCTACCTAAAGAGCTATGATGCGATTGAAGAAATACGGTTTAGGCCCCCTACCCCGAACAAAATAGAAACAAAGGTAGATGAAATTGTAAGATGGTATAATGCAAATGTAGGAAAGCTTAATGCAGTTGAACTTGCTGCACTCTTGCATCTAAGAATTTACATGATTCACCCGTTTAATGATGGTAACAAGAGGATATCTCGCTTGCTGTTAAACAAGGCGCTGTTTGATTCAGGTTATCCACTCCTGAATATATCAAAAGAAACACAAAGCTATTTCGATGCGCTGGTAGCAGCAGTTGAGAAAAAGGATGAAAAATTATTTGTCATGTTCGTTGCTGATCAGATGTCTTCATACTTGCAGAAAGGATTCAAAAGAAGATTGAAGATTTAGATTGCTAGCCTCCTAAATATTTGTATAATTTGGATTTTATTTCATATATAATTACATGATCTATCTTTCTACCTCTGTTTCATTCTAGATTTTTTCCTATTTCAATTCCGACATTTTAATTTTATCTTGTGTTTGTTTGCCTATATTTCTTATCATTGCGTATTGTTTATTCTATGCTATCTTATCTTTGCAAATAGCAGGTTATCATAATACTTTCCATCTTTCATTACATCCTTTCTTATCAAGCCTTCGAATTTGAATCCTGCCTTTTCTAGCACTCTCGCAGATGGCTTGTTCCATTTTCTTGTATTGGCATAAATTCGCTTTAGTCTGTACTTTTTGAACCAGTAATCTGTAGCAAGCTTCACTGCCTTTGTCATTATTCCTTTTCCTCTGTATTCTTTGGCTATCCAGAACCCTAACTTCCCCTTGTGGTTGGGAATTATCATAGAAAGAGTAATCTCCCCAACTGCTTGCCCTTCTACATCTATTACCAGCGTTTCCCTGTCTTTTTTCTTTAGTTCTGCAATAATGTCCTTCTTTACTCGCTCTATACTGTTTGGAATCCAAGCTAGGTTTTTCTTTGCTTCTGCATCCTGCTGAAACAGGTATATATTCTTCGCATCATTAATTCCTATAGGTCTCAACACAAAATCTTTTGTTTTAATCTTTTTTTCCATATACCATTTCACCTTTTTTTCAACTAATGGCGTGGTCGTATAATTTTTTATATTTGTCACCATGCCTTGTTATAATATAAAATCTTCTTTTGTATGCACGCGATACCTGATCTGATTTTTCTTTCGTATAATTCTCTTTTTTCTTATGACTCCAACTCATTCCTTATCCATTCTCTTTCCATCCTTTCTTTTCCTTCCTCTTGATTCTTTGTCTTTCCAGCTGAACATTTGAATCTTCCCATATCTCTTTTCCAGCTCTTCTCTTAAAACATCTCTTAAAGTAAATATATGTCCCCAGCCAGCCACGGCAACTACAGAATCGGTTTCTCTCAATGCATCAATACAACTGTCAATCATTGTTGCATTTCTATGCGCATCCCACCATGCATGAACTTTGTTTATTTTGTATTTTGTAACAAACGGGTAAGGTTGGCTGATATCCAAATACCTTTGTAATAATTTTGGCATTGGCTCATTTGAAATGTACTTAGTTGCAACATCCTCTAGACATGATTTCAAAGAAGTGAATATAGTTTTCGAATCCTCTTTTTTGATTGATGATAGGAAAAGGCGTTTATACTGATTGAATCTTCCAGATCCCAACATGAATTCTTGGATTATATCGAACAATGCAAGATCAAAAAGATCCGCGTATTTTAGTTCCTTTACAGCTCTTCGTTTTGGATTTTGCATATATGCTATTGCAAAGAATAGCAATCCAGCTTTTACACCTTCGTATTTAGTTTGCCAAAGAGGACTGGCTGATGTAAACGGTTTGAATCTATCTATTATATCCATTCCTTTTATTTTGATTGAATTCTCCTTTGCAAAACAGGTGGCCCATTGCATATCAGACCATTTATCATTATTTTTTTGTATCATTGAAACAATTTGCTCGTATGGGATGTTTATAGGTTTTTCAATGAGAAGCATATTTGGTTTTGTGGTTTCTATTATCTCTTTCAGGACACTTATACCTTCTTTTGTTGGATGATGTACTGTTCCAACAAAGACAAGTGTTTTCTTTCCAGATTTGAATACTGTAGTCTCTTCGTTCCAAGGATCATAGTTTTTACTTAGCTGTCTTTTTGTAAGTTTCAAACTAAGAGTATATTCGTATAATTCTTTTACAGTGGCCATAACATTCACCCGTTTCCATTCTTTTACAATATTTATACGTTAAATTTATCAATACTATTTTACTACGCCCTCATCAACAAATAGCTTGTATTTTTTTTAGATTTCTCAGACTGAAATTAAAAAAATAAGATAAAGTAAACTTGTTTATACTGCTTTTGGTACACGTTTCTCCTGTAAATTTGCTTCTTATTTCTGCTTCTTTGAAGAAGAAACTACTAGCATAGAGTTGTCGAAATCAAAATATTTCTTTGCAGTTTCTACTACCGATTCTGGAGTTATATTGAAAAACCTATCAAGACGTTCTTCTGGGGGTAATCCTCCAATCACTAATTCATCAAATAAAATGCTTATAGTAGATGATTCATCTGATAGGTCAGAAAGCCAATTCTTCTTGATTTTCTGCTTTACAAATTCAATTTCTTTCTCAGTAACTCCATATTTTATTTTTTCGATTTCGTTCTTTATAATTTCGATTGCTCTGTTAATGTTTTTTGGTAGCATCCTACCGATATAGATATCCACTACTCCATAGTCATAGGTGGGATCGAAAATACATCCAAAAGAATGAGCTGGAAAATTATATAATACATCTGATAGTCGTTTGTTCAAAATTGAGCAGCAGATTGAAAACGCTTGCCTATCTGAAGCTAGCTCATTTGGGGCTTCAAAGAACCAATCCACTTCACCAATTTTCCAATGTTCATATTCAACATCACGCTTAACAAAGCCTTTTGTTTTAGGAAAATCTGGTTTGGAAAACTCTCTTCGCATAACCACAGTTTCAGTAATTTTTGTTGATTTTGGCAATTTATTAAGGATATTTATTATGGATTTTAGGTTATCCTCGCTGCATATTAAGTTAATTATCATTTTTTCTGGAATGTAATGTTCCTCTATAAATCTTTCAACATCTTCTAAAGTAACTCTCTCTAAGTCTTCATTATAATTATATCTAAATCCTATCTTTTTTGTAAATTCTTCCCTGACATCATATCCTATTTCACTTCTCTTTGCTGCATCTTCTGCGATAACTATTTCCTTTTCTATCTCAAACGCTTCTTTATCAAAATTTCTATCGAAAAGCATACCTATAGTATTTTCCACCGCTTCTACTGTTTTTTCAGGCATCACTGATTTTAGTTTTTTGCTGGGATAATATGTTAGAAACTTTGTTGCAATACCATTGATATCTCCTACAGTTTCTATCAGTTTATCATACCACTTCTTTCGCGAAAGAATAACGTGTTCTGCCATATGTGGGACAGAATTTAACGCAACTCCGTCCTTTTGACCACATTTAAATACTATCTGAAAGTATTCAAAATCTTTAGTGGAATCAGTTTTTGTTGCTGCCTTCGATGAGCTAATGGTATCATTTTTTTGTTCAGGCTTTCTCCAAATAACTGTGATTTTATTATCTAACTGAAATACTTTGCCCTCCTCTCTTCTCTTTCTGATTTTTTCTTTTAACAGTTCTAAATCATTTAGGCCAGTATTTAATTTTTGATCTTCATAATGATTATGATTGAAACTATTCATATATGTCTCACATATAAAAATAATATAAAGGTTACGCTACTGCTGTTAAGAAATTATCGTGGAATTTGATTTGTTTGTTATTAGGGCCCGAACCACATAATTTCATATACTAAAAATTGTTATTTCTTTAAATCTGATTAATTTACTTAAAAGCAAAGAAGATTTAGAGAATGATTGGTGTTTTAATCCAATCATTACTCTTTCCATCCTTTCTTTTCCTTCCTCTTGATTTGCTTAAAGAGGAAATCAATCTCACGCTCTACATCTGTCTTAGTTTCCGTGCTTTTCTGCTTGCGCCATTCCTCAATATTGTCAAGTAATTTTTTCAGTTTTGGATCGCTGACTTTGTTGCGTGCGTTTACAAACAGCTCCTCTAAGCTTTCCTTGTTCCTTCCCTGTCTTTCATAATCAGCAGCTTGCAATGCAGTTTCAATTACTTCAATCTGCTTAACGAACTTAGCTTCAGCGCTTTTCTTTTCTTCGCATTCTTTATATAAGTCCAGCAATTCCTTTGCTTGAAAATTTGGTAGAAATGCAGAGAGAGTTTCAACTGCCTTCATTTCAAGTTCGTGTTTCTTTTCATTTGAAACTATCTGTAAATCTTCCTTCGGCCTAGTGGCAATATCTTTTGTATATACCTCACATACATCATGAATCAATGCTAATTTTACAGCCTTTTCTGCATTTATCTCTGGAAATTCTGGTGCAAGAATTAAAGCCATCAATGCGGTTCTAAAACTGTGGTCTCCCACTGATTCAGCATTCCGTACTCCTCTCATTACCCAGCCCATACGGGCTATATCCTTTAATCTGCCAGTTAAGCTAAAGAATTTAACAAAGCCTTCATAATCCATTATACCACTTCCTTAGGACTTCAAATCATTTCCAAATATGTTTTAATCTTTCATAAGAATCTTTTTAACTCATACTTCACTGAATTTATCATGCTTCTTATATCCTCTCTGTATGAGATAGGTACGGTATCCTGAAGCTCTGTAATGTCAGGACTTTTCAGATTAACTTCATCTAGCCAATAGATAGCTTCATTCAAAGTTAAATTTGGATCTTTTTTCGTAATTTTTTTAATGGCCATTAAGATCTTTTTCCTGTCTGGATTCAACTTTAATCCTAAATAAGTATCATAGATATCCTTGCCTATCGCTCTTCTGCTCAATGCAATTATCTTTCTTGCTAAAAGATGCTCAAGCGGATAGGATGAAACATATATTGGAAGTATTGGCAATCCTAAGAACTCCAATATGGAATGCAATTCAACCTTTTGTGCCTTGTCTTTTATTGGCTGTTTTCTTATTTCTATGATTAACGATTCCCAAGGATTATTTCCATACCAAATATTCCAAACACATGCCTCTTCTCCAAAATATGTTTTTTCCACTCTATATTCTTTTAACTGCTGCAAAAGGAGATCTATTTTATTGCAATAATTTCTGAAATTTCTTGCAGGCAAGTC
>JAVZCX010000011.1:0-20102 GCA_038874185.1 Candidatus Micrarchaeia archaeon | reverse complement strand
CTTCCACAAAACGTTGATATCGGGCTGCACTGGACCCCCCCTTCGTCGATTTGCTAGGTCCAGTTGTAGTAAGTCGTTTTAATATCTTTGTAACATTTCCTTCAAGCACTCCTATAGTTGCTTCCTTTCCATCAATTGTAACTAATCCATATTTTTCCTTAACTTTACCCTGTTCTGCGAGTGGCTCTAAAATAAATTCTGAATCACATCTGTAAATACTCACCTGAATAGGAAGTGGCGGCTCAATAGAAAAGAGCTGTATGTCTGTTTTTCTTGGATCTTTTGATATATTCCCACAGAATATCGCCAATCCTTTGTCCGGGGTTTTCTTAAAGAACTTAAGATAATTTATTATCTTGTCGATTGCATCTTGGACGTTTGTTCTTGTTGTTTTTGATTTAATGTTTCCTGCCTGCCCATGCTCAGATCTTAATTTATTAACTACCTCAGTTAATGGATATCCAGCAGGAACATATAGACTTATCAGCTCTGTTCCACTGCCCCTTATCTTTCCAAGCTTGTTTAGCAGTTTCATTAATTCTCTTTTTTTCTTATCTGCAGCCATTTTATCACATTCAATTTAATTTTTTAGTTTCAAAATTTAATTATAATATTATTTTAATTATATATCTTTTAATCAATAAAGAAATAAAAAGCTACACCTATTTCTTTATTCTAGGTGTAGTGAGTTTTGCTAAATCCTTTTTACAGGCTCGATTCTTTCCTTTCCAAAATAAGGAACAACTGCCTTTGGAATGATTATCGAACCGTCTCTATCCTGGTGGTTTTCCATTATTGCAACTATTGCCCTCGGTGTTGCAATTGCAGTACTATTTAGAGTGTGAACATATTCTTTTCCTTCAGCTCCAACCTTTCCATATCTAATATTCAATCTTATGGCTTGATAAGAGGTACAGTTGCTGCATGAGATCATTTCTCTGTAGGTATTCTGTGCAGGCATCCATGCCTCAAGATCGTATTTCTTTGCAGCTACAATTCCAATCTCACCCGTACATATGTTGACTATTCTGTAAGGAACCTCAATCTTTTGGAAAATCTCTTCAGCATTTCTTATTAACTCTTCATGAATATTCCAAGAATCCTCAGGTTTGCAAAAGACAAACTGTTCTATTTTGTTGAACTGATGTACCCTAAATATTCCTTTTGTATCTTTTCCATGCGCCCCAGCTTCCTTTCTAAAACATGAACTAATTCCAACATACTTAAGCGGCAACCTTTCTTCTTCAATTATTTCACCCATATGCATTGCCGCTATTGGATGTTCAGAAGTAGAAATTAGATAGAGGTCTTCTCCTTCTATCTTGTAAAGCGCTTCCTCGAAAGTGCCAAGGTCAGTTACGCCTTCATAAGGCTTTCTCTTAAGCATGAAAGGCGGATAAACAGGAGTGAAGCCTTTCTTGACCATAAGTTCCATTACCATTCTTTGTAATGCCATATCTAAGAGCACAAGATCATTCTTTAGATAATAAAATCTGGCTCCCGAAACCTCTGCAGCTTTTTCTATATTTGCTCCATCTATAACTGGCAATAGATCAACATGGCTTTTTAATTCAAACCCATATTCTTCTTTTGTTTTTGGTCTTCCCCATGTTCTTACAACCTGATTATCATTTTCATCTTTACCAAAAGGAACAGACTCATGCAATATATTTGGAAGGCGCATCAAATAAAATCGTACCTTTTCTTGCAGCTCTTCCATTTTTGCTTCTGCTTGCTTTATTTTTTCAGGAATTTCAGATGCTTTTTTCTTATGTTCCTCAGCCTTTGCCTTATCTCCTTTTTTCATTGCGTCTGCAATCTGTCTTGTGACTTGGTTTCTTTCAGATCTCAATTTTTCAACTTCTGCAAGTAATTCCCTATATTGTTTATCTTTTTCTATCAGATCTTCAAGCCACTGGATCTTTTCTAGATCTTGTCTTTTTTCAAGATCTGCTTTTACAATTTCAGGATTCTTTCTTATGAGTCTGATATCTAACATATATGACACCCTTGATTGTTTTATTGTTAAAACAATCTGTAAATATTATTAGAATCTAAGTTTTTTAACCTTTGTGAGCTAAGACTCAATCGCACGTGTATTGGTTTTTCTGTATTTTATTAAAGCTAATTAATCAATTATTAATTATTTTTAAGTAGGATATACCTGCATTAATCATATAAAAGATACATTTATTCATTTTATTACATATTTTTGCATTATTATTTCTAATGTAATACCGCCCACATATAAGTAGAATAAATTAACCTAGATTACTTTTTAGATTTTTTATCTTAATTTTATTGTTTGGCCAAAATTAGATATCTTTATATTTCTATTTTGTTTAACAATCTTATGGCTCTAAAGGTGAAAGAAACAGTTAAAGGTTTTGAGCAAAATAAGATAAAAGAAAGTATCGAACAGCTTCAAAAATCAACGCAATTCGCAATGAATTCTCTGAAAAACGTGCCGGGTCTTGTAGTAATCTCTGAAAATGATCTGTCTAAAATATTCTCGGAATTAAAAGAAAAGGCAAAGAAAATAAAGACAGAAGAAGACAAGAAAAAATTTTTTGAACATTATTCGTTAGTTGCAAGGATGTGCCAATCTTACATAGAAGCAGCAAATGATTGGCAGTCAATAAAGGAAGCAGGTTTGACGGCTGTTTCTTTTTATTTCGGTGTGGATGAAAAATCTGCAGAATCAAAGTCTTCTGCTATTCTTGATTCTGGTTTTATAGTTCTAGGTTTGGGTCCATTTAAAAAAATAAGAGATATTAAAAAAATCTCAAATGTCGAAAAAATAAAAGATCTTGAAAAAACCGCCCCCAATACTGCAAAGGCATTAAAGCAACTGGGTGAAAAGATAAACGAATACGAGAAAAGAATAGATGAGATAATAGCAAAAGAAAAGCAGTTTTTAATTTCATTAGCAAGGTCTAGCTCAAAATATTCATATACTGGGTTAAAAAGATTAGACGATATAAAAGCTTATTTTAGCAAGCCGGGAGTTATAGTTTATTTTAAAAACTGTAGCGATCCAAATGCAAGAAAGCTATTTGTAAAGGAGAATATAGTTGATAAAACATCTTTAATTGTAAGAAAAACGGATTCTATCGAGATCAAAAGGCAGAAGGAATTGATAAGCGGTCTATTACTTGAGCATCCACCTAATTATGATTCATTAATCCAAAAGTTTATTGCTGCCGGTGGAACCGAAAAAGAAGCAATTGCTATTCTAGACCAAATTAAAATAAGAATACAAATGGCAGGGAATGGAATAGGTTATATGTGGCTAAAGGATCCAAACAATGAGATATATCATGAAATTGCTCATGATTTTAGAAATTTATTTGGATTTTTAGATATGTTTAAGAATATGTTATTAGAGTCTATGAAAAGATAATTAGTAATCTCGTAGTCGCAAGTACAAATTAGTAAGTGCTTTAAACTCTTCTATTCATATTATATCTATGACTGGTAGCAAATCAGTTAATTTAGAAGAAAGAATAAGTTTAGAAAAGAAGTCGAATTTTAAAAATAAAATAAGTGAAAACAAATTTGTTATTTCAGTTGGTGGTTCTTTAGTTGTTCCTGACTCGGTAGATACTAAATTTCTTTCTGCATTTAGGGAATTGATTATTAAACGAGTGTCATCCAAACCATCCTTCCGATTCATTCTTATTTGCGGTGGGGGCAAAACAGCAAGAATATATCAATCAGCAGCAAAAGAATTAACAGAAATTTCAGAGGATGATTTGGACTGGATTGGAATACATGCAACCAGGCTTAATGCCCATCTCATCAAGACAATTCTAGGGAACATTTGCTATAAACGAGTTCTAAAAGATCCAAGAGAAAAAGTTGATTTCGGCAAAAAGAAAGTGATTGTTGCTGCAGGTTGGAAGCCAGGCTTCTCAACAGACTATGATGCAGTTATCTTTGCGAAGACATATGGGATAAAGAATATAATCAATCTGACCAATGTTGATTATGTTTATGACAAGAATCCAAAACAATTCAAAGATGCAAGACCATTTAAAGAGATAAGCTGGAAATACTACAGGAAACTTGTCGGCGATAAGTGGAGTCCGGGATTGAATGCTCCCTTTGATCCTGTTGCAGCAAAGGAAGCAGAAAAATTAGGATTAACTGTTTATATTCTGAATGGAAACAATATGAAAAATTTAGAAAATCTTTTAGAAGGAAAAGCCTTCATCGGCACTATCATAAAATAAACAGCAAATAAGACAATTTATAGTCATTTTATAGTCATTCCACCTTTACGATCCTTACTCCTGCTTCCTTGAAAAGTTTGAACGCTTCCTTATCAGGATAATCTCCCTTGTATCTTACCTCTTTTATTCCTGCGTTTATTATCATCTTCGCGCATATCCTGCAAGGAGGAGTGTTAACATATAGAATTGAATTATTCGAAGATACGCCATGATATGCACATTGTATTATTGCATTCTGTTCTGCATGAACCGCTCTGCATATCTCATGTCTTGTTCCGCTCTCTATTTTTAACTTATCTCTTAAACATCCCTCTTCAAGGCAATCCGGCATCTTCTTTGGTGCTCCATTATATCCCGTAGAAAGTATTTGCTTGTCCTTGATGATTACTGCACCTATCTTCCTTCTTCTGCAAGTAGCTCTAGTTGCAACATCATCGCATATTCTCATAAAGTATTCGTCTAAGCTCGGTCTTTTCAACTTTTCAGATTTCTTTTCCATCTTATCACAATATAAAATCAGTTTACTTCCTTATATACTTTTACATCCCCCACTTAGAGTAATGTTTATATTATTATCAAATGCTAATATATTTAGAGAATATGGATATGGCTAGCTTAAGGAAAATAAATATAAATGCAAAAGAATTAGATGGAGTTTTAAAAAATCTTGAGTTATCAAAGGATCAAAAAAATCAAATAAAAAAAAATTTAGACGAATTAAATAGGAAGCTTGACCTCCGGCCAAGAGACGATCTTAATTCTTTATTCAAGAATTATTACGAAAAATCAGATTCTAGGTTCATTTTAAATCTTAAGGAGGCAGTAAACAACGATTTTTCAAAAATCAAATCAGATCTTTCCGAATTTGCTAATTCTAATCTAACGAAGATAAAAGCGATTAATGCATTTGAAAAGAACATCAATCGCAATGAATTTAATGCAGCCACTTCAGAGTTAACCATAAAAGCTATAAGTGAATTTAATTCTAGATTTTCTGATTTTATTTCTATAAGTATAAATGGAACGAATATTTCTGCTTCTTTGAATGTTATGAATTTAACGAAATTATTTCGACAAGAATTTCAATCAAAAAAATTAGGTAAGGTTCCTGTAAGTTCTATTGTTAAGGTATTTGAAAATAACAATATAAACAAAGTAAATGTAAATAAACAAATACTCGAAGGTTTTAGAAGCAAATCAATAATTGATCAATCAAGAGCATTAAATAAGGCACTTGAAAAAGAAGTAATCAATCCAGTGGGGGATGTTAATGATGCAGTAAATCTTATTGCATCTTCTTTCTGTAAGTCAAGGCCTCGGGACGCAATTTCTGAGGAAGAGACATCAGGAAAGAGCTCAATTTTATTTACCAAAGGTCCAACTGCCTCTACAGGGATTATCGAAGCTTATAATTTTAAGATGGGTTTAAAATACATGCCGTTAAATGGAGCTGGTGTGCAATCCTCTTTGTCGGGTTCTATCGTTAAATTCAACTTTTCAAAGCAAACTCACATCCAGAAAGGTCTTGATTTAACAGCAAACTTTTCTGTTGGTGCGGCAATTGTAAAGGGAGATGCTTCTCTGATTATCGGGGATTACACCGAAAAATTATATTCTTTGGATAAGATTATTCCAGTTGCGTCAGCAGAAGTAGGATTCAATTATAATTTCAACAAAGATGTTTTATTTAGATCTAGTGTTTCTTTTGTTCCAGGTGTAGATACCTCATTTGAAAATAATAAATTTAAATTTGCACCCAAGGTGCAGAATAGTGTGTCTGCATCAATTTCAGTCAAGATATAAAAACGAATGATAAATGCTATAAGTAGCAGGATAAAACTAAATCAGAGTAAAATAAGAAATAAAAATAAAAGAAAAAAGAGATCTATTGGAGTTTTAGTATTCTCCCATTCCACCCATGCCACCAGGTCCGCCAGGCGACATTGGCTTTGGTTTTGCACTTATCATATCGCTAATTCTTAGCAACATTTCCGCAGCCTCACTTGCAGACATTATTGCCTGTTCCTTAACCTTTGCAGGTTCGATTACACCAAGTTTCTCCATGCTGTCTATTTTTCCATCATAGACATTAACTCCATATACGAGGCCATCCTTGTTATTGTGCTTTGACCTCAATGATACGAGAGTGTCTATTGCATCCATTCCTGCACTCTCTGCAAGTGTTCTTGGAATTACTTCAAGAGCATCTGCAAATGCAAGTATTGCAAGCTGCTCTCTTCCTCCAATCTTGTTTGCATATTCTCTAAGATCTTTTGCCAACTCTATTTCTGTTGCCCCTCCACCAAATACATATTTTCCTTCCTCAATTGCAGAAGAGACAGCACCTATAGCATCTTTAATTGCCCTTTCTCCCTCGTTGACAACATGGTCTGTTGATGCCCTAACAAGTATTGTTACTGATTTAGGATCTTTGCACTTTTCAACAAATACCATCGCCTCTCCACCAATCTTTCTTTCCTCTATAAATCCAGCATGTCCAAGATCCTTTGGTGAAAGGTCATTTAGTATTGTAATTATTCTTGCTCCAGTTGCTCTTGCAAGTTTCTCCATGTCGCTTCTCTTTACTCTTCTAATTGCGACTATTCCTTTCTTTGCAAGGTAGTGCTGTGCAACATCATCAATTCCTTTCTGACAGAAAACTACGTTTGCTCCGCTCTTTTCAACTTTTTCAACCATCTCCTTTAACATTTTCTCTTCTTGTTCAAGGAATGCAGTCAATTGGGATGGGTCAGTTATTTCAATCTTTGCATCAGTTTCAGTCTTTTCAATTTCTAGAGAAGTGTCAAGTAATGCAATCTTTGCATTCTCAATTTTCTTTGGCATTGCTGGATGGACTATCTCTTTATCAATTAAAACTCCGTTTATAAGTGTGGTGTCATCAATCGAGCCACCTGCCTTCTTTTCTATCTTTATCAAATCCTGGTCAATCACAAGTTTGCCATCCTTCTGTTCTGCAACTTGTGTAACTGCGTCAACTACTATCTTTGCAAGATGACCTTTAGATTCGCCTACACCAACCGACTTTGATCCCATTGATATGGACGCTATGTTGTAAAGCACTTTTGTATCTTTTATGGTTACCGGCTTTGAGATTTCTTTTACCTTCTCAAGTGCTCTCGTTGCAGCGAGCTTGTATCCTCTCAATATCGTAGATGAATGTATGTCTTTATCTAGCAAGTCTTCTGCTCCTTTGAGCAATTCGCCAGCTAGCACAACAGAGGTAGTGGTTCCATCACCAACTTCCTTATCTTGTGTTTTTGCAACTTCTACAAGAATCTTGGCTGCAGGATGATCTGTATTCATTTCAGTTAAAATCGTTGCTCCGTCATTGGTTATTACAATGTCTCCAAGCTCTGATACGAGCATCACATCGCTTCCCCTAGGACCGAGAGTTTTCTTTACTATTTCTCCAACCGCTCTTCCGACCACAATCATAATTCTCTGTGCATCTCTTCCTATAGTTCTTGAACTTCCCTCGGGAAGTACCATTTGTTGTGCATTTGTCATAGTTTCACCTCTAAAGACTATTCAGTTAATTAAAATGCTTACATTCGTTTTAACAATAGAGAACAGATTCTATCAGATAAAACATAGATGTATATATTATACTATTGTATAGAAAAGTTTAAGAAATTTAAATATCTACAATGTAACTTTATCTTTTGAATTTAAGTGCGAATTCTGTGACTGATCGATATACTTCCTTTGCACCAAGCTTCTTTAAGGTCGCTCTTTCAGTACTCCCAGACATAATTCCAATAGGAATGCAACCTGCAGCTTTTGCAGCCATTATGTCGGCTTCGCTGTCTCCCAGGTAATATGTTTCGCTAGGCCTCAATCCAAGTTTTTTACATGCTTTCAATATCATTTCAGGTGATGGCTTTGGTTGAGACGCATCTTCAGATGTGATTACAGTTTCAAACATGTCTATAACGTCTCTGTCCTGCATCCATATCTGGTTATATTCTCTCTTTGCGTTTGTTACGATTCCCAAAGTATATCCAGAATCCTTAAGCAGTTTGGCACCCTTCTTTCCCGCTCTTACAGGTGGAATGCGCTTGAAAACTGTAGGATTAGTGAGCGTTTTAGTGTAGGTTTCTTGCATTTTTTCCATTTCTTCCTTGGTTATAGGGGTTTTTTTGATCAGTTCGCTAACATATTGTACAGGATATTTTTTCCATAAAATACGCGTAACATCCTCTCCGTTTTTGGCGATAGCATAAAGCGCCTTCAAAAATACATCCTGATGATTAAGTTCAGCAAATCCCCTTAATTTCCATGTCGCGGCAGGATAGGAATTCAATTTAAGTCCAACAGACTCTAGCGCCTTTTCGTATGCATGATGAAATGCATTTTTGGAGTCTCTGATGACTCCTTCCATGTCAAGGAGTATTCCCTTCATATGAACCCTTTTTTGTAATTTTTCTTTATATTGTATATTCATATGTTATTTATAAATGTTTCGTTTTATGGTTTTCATTAAATTACTAAATTAATATATTTTATTCAATTATTATAGTAGAATAATAAAAAGCAAAGATATAAATATTACTTTTCAGTTTATATACTATGCAAGAAACCAGTGGAAAGCAAAAAAGAATTAAATCAAAATTTGCAACTAAAGTAATGAAAGCTTCACTAATCGGAACTGTGGCTTCTCTTATTGCAGTTGGTTCTTTTAACACTAATTTCGGAAAAAGCTTAAAGATAGAAAATTTTATAATTACTAATCGTTATGAGAGTAGCATGTATAAGATCAATCAGAAAAACAATATTCGATCAGAAATAAACTTTGATCAGATAGTCGAACCTACTGAAGCAATGAAGAAAAAAGCAAAGGAAATAACGCAGAATTCTAAGACTGCAGATGAAGCATTGAGAAAAACAATTGATTACATGAAAAAGTTTAAGATTAAAACAAAAAACCTTCCGACTCAATTGCCTAAAGATATGGATTTAAGTAAAGAAGGCGATTGTAACGAACGCTCATTTTATATGTATTCATTATTAAAAGAGATTGAAAAGCAATCTAATTTTAAATTTCAAACTTCATTGGTACAAGTATATATTTCAGAAAAAGGAGAGCATGTAAATCACATGGTATTAAAAGTTAATTCAAATGGATGGAAATTCGTAGATACTTTATCTTCTAATCCATTTGTTAACGGTTATAAACTATACAGGGAATTGAATGAGACTCAAGTTGTTGCCAATTATTACGAAGATCTCGGTTCTTACTTTGCAATGAATGCGGACTACAACAAAAGCGAACAGTATTTAAAAATCGCATACAATTTAGATCCCAACTCTCCCTCTATTATTTTCAATCTTTCAAAATTATATTCTTATAAACGAGAGGAAAGAAAAGCATTGGAATATGCAGAAAAGTTATTCAATATAGAGAAAAAATGGATCTATCCTTATGTGAGATATATTCAGATTTATTACAGCTTAGATGACCATAAGAAAATGGAAGAATTTATAAAAAAAGGAGAGGAGATAGATCCAGAGAATAAAGTCATTAAAATGTATAGAGGAATTTTAGATAGAATTAAAGATTATTCTAAAAAGGATTGAGCAGATTAAATATTCAAAATAGGTGGTATTATGGGAAGAATAAGTACAGACGAAGGAAAGAAAATTATAGATGGAGTTAAATCTGATGTTCAACAAATGATCGATATAGGTCTAATTCCCTCTGTAGGTTATTTAAAAGGAGGAAAGTCCGTCGAAGCTGAAAATGCAAAGAAAGCCATGCTGTTGATAGAATCTTTTGAAAAAGGTTTTTATGAAAAGATACAAAGAGGAATGGTTTTTAAGGAAGATTTGCCGAAAATCGAGAAGCACCTTAAACAAGCTGTGGAATATATGGCTAACGGCGATTTGAAGAACGCACAAAAAGAGATAACAGACGCCAACAAATTATGTATGAAAATGAGAATATAGGATGATCTTTTTCATTCTTGCTTTTTATGTTGCATCTATTTTTAAAATTTTAGCATAAATTATTTTTTATGAAATTAATTTTTCTAGGAACTGGGGGTGGAAGAGTAAATGTCACACACAGATTTAGATCCACCTCTGGATTTGTAATTCAGGGTTCAAAGCAAATTTACGTGGATCCAGGTCCAGGAGTTATTCCAGATGCAAAGAAACACAAGATTAAGCTTAACAAAATTGATGCCGTTTTCGTTTCTCATCCACATCTGGATCACGCGAACGACATGAATGTATTGATTGAGGCGATGACATCTGCAACCAGCAAAAAGAGAGGCATTTTATTTGGTTCTGAAACATTATTTAGACAAGAACTTGAATTTGGCGTATCTCTTTCAAAATATCATTCGAATCTTCTAGACGCATATTATAAAATGAAACCGAATGACGATATAAACCTAGATCACTTTTCAATAAAAGCAACTAAGGCAAAACACGATAACACAGAAGGCATAGGGTTTATCCTAGAAATTGATGGTAACCGAATCGGATATACCGGCGATACAGAATATTTTAAAGGAATCTCAGGCCAATACAAAGACCTGGATCTTTTAATAATAAACATTCTACGTGCAGAAGAGAAATGGGAAGGCCATCTTGACAAATATTCCTGTCTTTCACTTCTGAAAGAGACAAAGCCAAAGATCGCAATCTTAACACGATTTGGGGGAGAGTACTTAAAGACAAAGGCTGAAGATGTTGCAAAATGGCTTGAAAAAGAAAGCAAAGTCAAGGTAATTGCATCTTACGATGGAATGGAATTCGAATTTTAACCAACCTCCAGAGACTAACCAATTCAGGCTTTGATACGCTGTATTCAAAACCATTTTAAAATTTCATATCTATATTTTATATCATCTTTGTGTCAATTGTAATTAGATACAATTCAAGCACATGTTTTAGTCAGTTGTTAGCTGTAAATAACTCAGTATATAATACGTTGTGATATTATGCCTATTCAAGTTAACGAAGCAAAAATAAAAGAGAAAAATTGGGACAAAAAGTTTGAAGCTGAAATGTATAATGAGCTAAAATCAAATCCAATCTATAAATTCGAAGAAAATTCAAACAAGCCTTTGTTTTCCATCGATACCCCTCCGCCATATGTAAATACTCCAATTCACATCGGACAGCTCACTACATACGTGCTTATGGATATGTTTGCAAGATTCCATAGGATGACAGGGCATAATGTGATTTTTCCATTAGGCTTAGACAGGAACGGCCTTCCAATAGAGATGGCGGCAGAAAAGAAGTTCAATGTAAAGTTGAATCAGATAGAAAGAGAGAAATTCCTTGAGATGTGCAAGACCGTCTTGGAAGAGTCTTCAAATACCTCTACAAATTCATTTCTTAAAGCGGGGGTTTCTTTCTCTTCTTGGGAATTCGGAAACAAGATAGGGGACGCATACATGACAGATTCCCCAGAATACAGGGCCTTAACTCAAGGGACATTTATAGACATGTGGAATGCGGGTTTGATATATGAATCAGAAAGAACAAACAATTACTGTCCCGGTTGCAGAACCACTCTTGCAGATGCAGAGGTGGATTACATAGATATTCCAACCAAATTCTATGACCTGGCATTTACAGTCAAGGAAACAGGAGAGGAAATAATAATTGCAACAACAAGACCAGAACTTCTTGGAAGCTGTGCAATGGTCATATATAATCCTGCAGATGAAAGATATAATAAAAAGCTGGAAGGAAAACATGCAGTTGTCCCAGTATTTAATAAGATAGTTCCGATAAAGGCACACCCAATTGCAAATCCAGAAAAAGGATCAGGATTAGTTATGATGTGCTCATTCGGAGATCTTGCAGATATCAGATTCTTTAGGGAGATGAATCTGCAACCAATTTATTCAATAGGACCAGACGGGAGAATGAATGAAAATGCAGGTCCAGCTGCGGGTCTTCCAGTTCTTAAAGGAAGAGAAAAAATAGTTTCTGCTCTAAGAGAGCAAAATAAGATAAGGGGAGAGAAACAGATAATGCACAGGACACCAATATGCGAAAGATCTAAAGATCCAATAGAATTTATCCCGATGAAGGAATTTTACGTCAAGCAACTCGATCAGAGAGAAAAAATGCTGGAAATGGCAAACAACATGAATTTCTTTTCAGAAGAGAGTAGAAAGATAATGGTGGATTGGATAAACAGCCTTTCAATAGACTGGCCGATAAGTAGAAGAAGGTACTACGCCACCGAGGTTCCGTTGTGGTACTGCAAGAATTGCAATGAAGTAATAGTTCCGCAAAAAGGAAAGTACTATAGACCATGGAAAGAGAATCCTCCAGTTGAGAAATGTCCTAAATGCGGCAGCAAAGAATTCGTAGGAGAAACAAGAGTATTTGATACGTGGTTTGATTCTTCAATAACTCCTCTCTATATCTTAGGCTACGGACGCCATCAAAACTTCTTCGATTCACATAAACAATGTACATTAAGGCCGCAAGGAAAGGAAATCATCAGGACATGGCTTTATTACACTGTACTTAAGTGTTATCTTTTGACAGGACAGCAGATATTCAGGGATGTATGGATAAATTATCACATAGTGGATGAAAAAGGAAATAAGATGTCGAAATCGCTCGGAAACGTTATAGATCCACAAAAGATTCTTGAGCAATTCGGCGCAGAGCCGTTCAGGTTATGGGCTGTATTCGAAGGAAACATAACAGAGCAAGATTTCAGATGCTCAAATGAAAGGATACAGGGTGCTGGAAAGACTCTCAATAAATTATGGAATATTGCGAAATATGTCTCAATGTTTCCGCAAGTTGAAAGGCCGAAAAATATATCCCCGCTTGATCAAGCTATCTTAAATGAGTTTTACTCTATTATTGAAGATGCAAAAATAAGGTTCAACAATTATGATTTTCACAATCCTGCAATAAGGATAAGGAATTTCATATGGGAAACTTTCGCATCCCATTATATAGAACTTTCAAAGAATCGCGCTTATAACAGTGAAGGAAAGTTTACAGAAGAAGAACAATCCTCAGCTATCTGGACATTGCATGAGATAATGTCAAATCTCTTGAAGCTTCTTGCGCCAATAATACCGTTTGCAACCTGGAAGATATATGGGGAGATTTATGAAAAAGAGATCCATACAGAATCATTCCCAATTCCAGGTGAAGTAAAAGAGGTAGGTTTTTCATTCTCTGAGCTTGAGGAAATGAATAGCAGGATATGGAAGACAAAGAAGGATAATGGATTATCGCTCAAAGATCCAATCAAAATATTGGAAATACCAGAGAAATTCAGAATCATTGAGAATGACATAATTAATGCACACAAAGTAAGTGAATTGAGATATGGGGAATTTAATATTATGATCGATAAACCACATCAATAAATAATACCTAAAATATTAACTAAATAAACAGATACCAACTAAAATTTATGCTGGTGCAAGTAGGTTCATACAGGCATAAGAATATTTAAAAACTTTAATTCCATATATGTTATCATCATCGTCTTTTGATGGGACAACATTAGATATCTCAGATGTCTATTGTTATTAAATCGGTGCTTTATATTAAACATTGATTTATGTCGCCATAAAGAGCGACACTATCAAGTGGGTATTATGGCAAGACTACATACAAAGAAAAAAGGAAAGTCTGGTTCGAGGAAATTCAAAGGAAGTTCCTTGCAGACTGAAATGAGCAAAGAAGATATTGAGAAGATCGTAGCAGATCTTTACAGGGCAGGAAATGCACCATCTCTTATTGGTCACATTCTGAGAGACCAGTATGCAGTAGGAAGCATAAGGGAAGCGACAGGAAAATCAATCATGCAGATTATTGAAACTGTTTCTGGAAAGAAAGAGTTCCCTGAGAACTTAGCAAATCTCATGAAGAAGGCAGTTAGGCTTAGGGCGCATCTTGAAAAAAACAAATCTGATCTACATAACAAAATCAAGCTTAATTCAATTGAAACAAAGATCAGGAGACTTGGAAAATACTATATCAGAAAGAAAGTTCTTCCAGCAGATTGGAAGTATGATCCTGCAGTGGCAGCGATTCAATTCAAATGATTCGTATTCATCATAGGATGAACGATTTTAATTGGTGATTATTTGGTAAAGAAAGTTGTTGATACTTGGAAAACAAAACAGTGGTATGAAGTCGTAGCACCGCAGATTTTCGATTCAAAAGTAGTTGGAGAGATAATCTCTTCTGATCCAAAGCTTCTTAAGGATAGAGTCGTTAAGGTCGGGCTTGACGAACTTACTGGTGATTTCTCCCAGGCATATACAAATGTGAAGCTTAGAGTAGTTGATGTGAAAGGAAAGACTGCAACTACGAAATTCATCGGTTCAGAGCAGCTGCCAAGCTATATCAGAACATTTGTAAGAAGGAGAAAAACCATAATAGATGATGTAATAGATGTAAAGACTATGGACGGGCAGAGGTTTAGAATAAAGCCGATAGTATTCACAGCAGGAAAAATCGCAAGGGATGCAGAAGCAGAAATAAGAGTAAAATTAAGAGCACTTCTTACTGAAAAGGCTTCACAGACAAACAGCGACGACTTGCTTAGAGAGATACTATTCAAGAAATATGCTCAATCTCTAATACCTGCAATAAAGAAGATAGCACCAATAAAAAGAATAGAAATAAGAAAGATTGAGCTCAAAGAAGTCTTTACTAAGTAATTGATTGAAATAAAATAAATAAATAAATCTTTTTTTATCTTTTTTATTCTTTATTTTATTTACTACGCACCTATATTACGCATTCATTATTTTTTATTGATTGAGAATCTCCTTTGCTCTTTTTTCAAAATCTTCTCTTAGCTCCTTTCCTACAAAATGGCCCTTTCCATATGCATCAACCTTTGCTGCGATTGCAAGCTTTGATGCCAATGCCCTCGCCAATTTTCCTCTTTTATCCTTCGGTGCAGAATGTATTAATGTATGCTGGAATATGATTCCATGTTTTGGAGGCTTTGTTTTTCTTCTTAGATGCTTGAACAACGCCTTTTCAGCGCCTAGAACCTGAATGGTGCTTGCAGGCAGCTTTGCAAGCTTTTCAAGGCTTCCTACGTGTGCAATGAGCTTTGATGCTATTTTAGGCCCGCCTACCTCTACTAAATTCGGACATATCTCTTTTGCAAGGCTTTCTTCATATTGTTGAAGCTGTACCTTTGCTTCTTCAAGAGTTATTATCTCTTGCGCAAGCAATTTTATTGCGTCAAGGTCTTTCTCTTCCAATTCAGATCCCATTGTTTTTTCCAACGAATTGATCACTCCACTTGCTTTTTCTCCAAGTATGCTCTGAATTGACTTTTTAGTTGAACTCATGTCTTTCTTGTCGATCTGTAAAACCAGATTAGAGTATTTCATTCTATCTTCAATTTTCAGCTCTGGGAAGTAAACACCATACCATTCGGTAAGTCTCTCGAATAGAAGATTGTTCTGCTTTTCTAAATCAGAAATCGCATTGTCAGCAAAGACAAGCAGATTGTCCTTTGATAAGTAAGATTTCTTTATTTTAGCCTTCATCTCTTCAAGAATCTTCATTCTTCTTTTGTCCATAATATCATCTCTTTTTAATATAATGCATACTTGATTTCATTCCTAATATATATTAAAGATGCAATTTATTAATTTTTACTTCTTATTATATTTTACAATCCATTATTTATGTTTCCGTATTATTCTCTTGGAGTGAGAAAATGACATCTACTGAAGTAAGAGAAAAGATAATGCAGATCGCATTAAGAAGGGGAATTTTCTTTCCTGCAGCAGAGATATATTCACCGGTCGGAGGAATTTACGACTTAGGCCCAGTTGGAAGAGCTCTTAAGGATAAGATAATCAGGCTTTGGCGCTCAATCTTTATAGAGAGGAATGGATTTCTTGAGATAGAATCGTCTTTGATACTTCCCGAACCAGTTTTAAAAGCTTCAGGCCACCTAGATCATTTCAGCGATCCAGTTACAACATGCAAGCTTTGTGGCAATAAGTTCAGGGCAGATCATCTTCTTCAGGAAAACAATGTGAATGTAGAAGGAAAGTCGATAGATGAGATAAATCAGATTTTGAAGGTTGCGGATATCAAATGTCCGACATGTGGCAAGAAAGGTTTTTCTGATGTAGAATTCTTTAACCTCATGTTCAAGACAAACATCGGTCCTGTCGAGGGAACTCCGGGCTATTTAAGGCCTGAAACAGCGCAAGGAATCTATCTTGCATTTCCTCGTTTATTCAGGGTTTATGGAAAGCTTCCGCTTGCAATAGGGCAGGTCGGAAAATCATTTAGGAATGAAATATCTCCAAGACAGGGGTTTGTTAGACTGAGAGAATTTACCCAGATGGAACTGGAATATTTCTTTGACCCTTCAAATGCAAAGATGAAAGAGATAGACAAGGTTCTTAATCGAAAAGTTCCTGTTTTGACAAGGGAAAGCCAGGAAGAAGCAAGGAAAAACGGAACAGAACCAAAGATTTCATTCCTTACTGTAAAGGAACTCATAGAAAGAAAGATTGCTCCAAATGAGCCGATGGCATTTTTCCTTGGTCTTGCTTCAGAATTCTATGAGAGATGCGGGATACCTGAAGGAAAGATAAGGTTCAGACATCTTTTCATGGATGAAGTGCCCCATTATTCTGGAGGAAATTTTGATCCAGAGGTAGAAACCTCATATGGCCACATAGAAGTGGCGGGTATTGCATATAGAACAGATTATGACTTGAAATCACATTCCCATCTTTCAGGCAAAGATCTGTCAGTAACTCTGCCAGATGGAAGAAAAATCATTCCGCATGTAGTGGAACCATCATTAGGAGTGGAGCGTCTTATTTGGGCTATTCTTGAGCATTCCTACAGGGGAAAGGACGATGTTCATGATTGGGAGTGGTTTGATCTGCCTGCTGAGCTTTCGCCATATGATGTTGCAGTGTTTCCACTCATGAAAAAGGATGGTCTTGCAGAGAAAGCAAATGAAATCACTGCTTTTCTCAGAGAAAAAGGCCTTTCTGTTCTTTACGACGAATCTGGAAGCATAGGAAAGAGATATGCAAGAGCAGATGAGATAGGAATGAAATGGGCAGTTACAATAGATTATGATACACTGAAAGATGATACAGTTACAATAAGAGATAGGAATACTGCAAAGCAACTAAGAATAAAGATAAGCGAAATTACAGATTTCATAGAGAATAATTCAAAATAATATTAAAATGCGATCTCAAAGAACATTCTAATCTCAATCTATTCAATTCCATCCAATTAGATATGTAAATTTTAAATAACAACAAGATAAAGGTTTATAAATAATTGATGTGTATATTATAATTAGGTAAAATTCAAAGACTTTTTTAAGATTGTTTTCTAACGTGCCAATCTTAGAGTCTTGTTTTAAACATTATTTGGTACGTTTATGTGCATTATGTAAATCTAAACATTAGGCTTAAACAAATTAAAGCCAAGTCCAAAGATTTAAGAGCACATTCATAAAGGTGAAAAAATGTCAGAAGAAATTAAAGACAAAAAAGAAATAAAAGAAATAAATGAAATAAAAAACGAAAATATGATAAAAGAAACAAGGGAAATTAGATCGAGAAATCCAAGATCCATGATCAAGGAAGATAAATTCGATCTAAAGGGAAAAAGAATCGTAGTTCCGGACACTTCAGTCATAATCGATGGAAGGCTGAGCGAGATTCTTAAGGAAAAGAACATTCAGCAGATTAGAGTAGTGATACATAAGGCTTCAGTTGGAGAGCTCGAACACCAGGCAAATTCGGGAAAAGAGATAGGTTTCAGCGGACTTGCTGAGATAAAGCTTCTTAGGGAGTTTTCTCAATCAGGTCAGATTGAACTTGAATTCGGCGGGGAAAGAAGCACCGAGCTTATGGTAAAGGCAGCAAAACTTGGAGAGGTTGATGCGGCAATAAGAGAGCTTGCGAAACAACTCAATGCAATGCTTATCACTTCAGATAAAGTGCAATCTGAGGTTGCAAGAGCTGAAGGAATAGATGTAATATATCTTGAGCCAAGAAAATATCTGAGAGAACTTTCTTTTAAACACTACCTAACGCCAGATACAGTTTCTTTGCACTTCAAAGAGGACACGATACCTCTTGCAAAGAAGGGAAAACCCGGAAATATACAGCTTGTTAAAGTGAGAGAAGAACCTACAACAAAAGACGAGTTGGAGTTGATGATCAAAGAAATAATAGATACTGCAAGAGCAGACAGCAAGTCATATTTTGAACTTGATGCAAAGGGAGCAGCAGTTATTCAGTTAAGAGAATTCAGGATTGCTATAGCAAGACAACCATTCTCTGATGGAATTGAAATAACAATAGTAAGACCGATTATGAAAGCATCATTTGATGATTATGCATTATCAAATAAACTAAGGCAAAGACTTCTAGAAAGAGCAGAAGGAATAATAATATGCGGTTCTCCAGGAAGCGGTAAATCAACTTTCGCTGCTGCGCTTGCAGAGATGTATATGAAAAATAAAAAAATAGTTAAGACATTAGAGTCTCCAAGAGACTTGCAAGTTCCAGAAGAGATCACTCAATATGCGCCGCTTGATGGAAGCTTTGAAAAGACAGGAGACATTCTTCTTCTTGTAAGGCCGGATTACAGCATATACGATGAGATGAGAAAGACGAACGATTTCAAGGTGTTTTCTGATCTTAGGCTTTCCGGTATTGGAATGGTTGGCATAGTGCACGCAACAAGACCGATAGAATCAATACAGAGATTTATCGGAAGAGTGGATCTCGGAATGATTCCGCAGATAGTTGACACTGTTATCTTCATAAAGGATGGTAAAATCAAAAAAGTTTTAGAACTCAAAATGAAGGTTAAGATTCCATACGGGATGAGAGATAGAGACTTAGCAAGACCTGTAGTCCAAGTCAGTGATTTTGAAACTGGAAAAGTAGAATGGGAAATTTATAAATTCGGAGATGAAACTGTAAGCATACAAATAGAATCTGAAGATAAAAACAAATGGGAAAAGCGCAATAGAAGGAGGTAAATATAAAAAAGTGATAGAAGGATTAAAAGTTTAATTAGCTAGTTACTCAATATCGCTCGCAGTTATATCTTCATCCTTTGAATTTATTATTTTTCTAAATTCTCTTTCAATTTTTTTCAAGTCTTCTTCTGAAGGCGCGCTATCTTCATATTCGTTTTCGTCTTCATTTCTTTTCTTTTTTTCCTTCATTTTCTTAATTCTTGCATTAGTTGCAGATATTCTCTTTTCTATTTCTATTTTTATCTTTTCCATTTCTTCTTCTTTTATTTCATAACTGTCTTGCCCAGAAAGAAGTTCAGTTACCTTTTCAAGAAGTTTAATGGATTTAGAACCATTCATTATCTTTTGGATGCTAGCTGTGAGTTTTCTTATGCTTGAAGGATGCTGATTATTTATTCTCATTACGTGACAGTTGTGAAGCATATTTAACGCAGTATCTGACTCTTCAAATTGAACTGCTAATTTTATAATTGGAATTAATTCGGAGTCGCTTTTATAGACGGGAGACTTAGTTATTCTCATTATTGTCTCTTCCATAATAGATGGCCCAGACAGACTGGATTTGATTCTCTTTTTCTTTTTTTCCAAATTTGTCTCTAGCTTATGTAATTCGCTATAATCTTTATCAGATTCATTAAAATTGTCGTGATAGTTTACCATGCATTTTTCACACCAAACAGGTATATAAATATTTTGTTTATACGGTTTTGTAGAAATCCTATGATGAGAAAATAGGATTTCTTCGTCATTAGAATACATAGATTGTAGACAAGTGCTTTCATCTTAATTTCCTTCTTCTTTACCTCGATGAGTCTGCTTTGCAGATCTCC
>JAVZCX010000010.1:780-21693 GCA_038874185.1 Candidatus Micrarchaeia archaeon | reverse complement strand
TTCAAGAAAATCAGGTTGAATGGCTTTCAAGCAAATCTAGCTACACAAGTATAGTTGATTCAGTGAAAAAAGTGGCTCAATTTTCAATAAATTTATTCAACATGATTGTAAACATTAAAGGAAATATCGGAGGGCAGGAAGTCAGCACTGATTTTATATCTTATATGTTCTTTAGTTCAATTCTTCCTAATGGTTTTCTAGATAACATGGCTTTCTTGTCCATGTGGATGTTTGTTCCATTTATAATTTCAATTTATTCACTACTGGTATTCATAAAGGAATTTTCTTCATTCCTTGGTGGAGATATAGATATAGCTGGATTATCCAAGTTAATTTGATTGAAAAGTAATATAGTGAGAATATGGATCTAAATAAAACAGTTGTATTCATTTTATTTCTTTTGCCGATTTTGATAGCAGAAGTTCCGCAGACAAACATTCCAACACTAAGATCTGTACCTTGGGAATTAACAGTTTTAGCAGCAATAATTCTATCTCTAACATTGGTAGCTTTAGGTTTCATGCTATCAAAAGCATTTGGAGTAAAGGAACTTAGTGCTTGGGCAAATAATGAACTATATCAAATAATAGTACTTTCCTTTATAGTTTTCTTAATATTTGGAATTTTAAAAATAGAAAGTATAATTTTTGAGGCATACAATCTTTCTTCACCAAATGCAGCAAATCCAGCAATTGAAAATGCAAAGAGCTATCTTTATTCTGTAAGGTCCTATCTCACGTTTATTATGGGTGGATTAATATCTGAAAAAATGATTTTTACAGGAGGAAAAATAGCAACGAGTATGAGCGTTTCATCACTCCCAGATATTAGCAATTTTATATCAAAGTTTGTTTCAGTATTTAGTGTAGTATCTATAGATATTGGCGGAGTTGTAGATGCATTTTTTGATCCTATTACAAAAATAATAGATTTAGCTATAAGCGGATTCGGTGTTGTTTATGCCCTTAATTCCATGCAAATTTATTTCTTAGAGTTTGTAGAGAGGGTTGCATTTGTTTTTATTCTTCCATTTGGTTTATTCTTTAGAATATTCAACTTTAGCAGAAAAGTGGCAAATCTTTTGATAGTTCTTGCAATTTCATTATATATTGTATTTCCATTGACCTACTTATTGAATCAGAATATGGTAAATGCAGTACTTAATGAAGGATTATCAGGGAATAAAAGTTGGAGGGATATTTTAGGCGCAAGAATGGATAAACAAACAGGTTTAGAAGGATGTACAATTGGAGATGTGTTTTCAGGCAAGTTTTTAGAATGCTTGCAAAAATCTTCAAAGAACATCATTACTGTTAGTTTCTCTGCTGCCAATTATATTTTTAATTTTGTATTTATAATATTTGCAGAAACTGCATTCGCATTTATACTATTTACATTAATACCAATTATAGATTTTACTATAACGGTTGTTATAGCAAGGGAATTGGGTTCCTTGCTAGGTTCAGATGTATCTTTTGGAGATTTAATTAAATATTTATGAGCAATTGGTGCTTAAATTAGATTTAGAATAGTAATATAATGTATATAAAATCGTAATAAGTAATCATAGAGTGTGATGATGTGAAAGAAATAGATTTCATGAAAAGTAAAAAAATATTCATTATTTTATTTATATTCCTAGTTGCATCTATCTTTGCCCAGTCAACGCAAATAGAAAAGGCTAAGAAAATAGAAGATTTGAATAAGGAGGCATGCGAATTTACACTTACTAGTGGCGATTGGAGAGTTTTATCAGCGATAGGATTATTGTTGAGTGCAGTTTTTATTGCAGGCTTGTATCTTTATGGATCGATAATAGATTCTTCATTTATAAATAAGGCTAAAGAAGAAATGTTTCAGCTCTTTTTCACTCTTGCCATTATAATCTTCTTAGTATTCCTAGTTCAGACATTTATGTGCAGCGATATAATTTCTTCCATATTTAATTTGAATGATCCACCTTATATTGCATCTTACAATTATTTATCTTCTGTTAAGAATTATATAATAAGTGCAACTATAAAGATGAGTACATTGGGTTCTTCATTATCATTAATCGCTTCATTTGAATATACGTTAGATAGTTCAATAACAAAGAGCGGATTATTTGGGGCACTAATAAACCCAATCTCATATTTTGCAGATGCTTCACTCGCTATATTCTCTTCTCTTGCAAGCGCATATATGGTAATTCTTGTAATGATTAACATATTAATGATTATGCCATTAATTTCATTGAAGTTTTTCGTCCCAATAGGAATAGTTTTTAGGTCGATATATCCCTTTAGAAAATTCGGTGGAGGTTTATTGGGCATAGGAATCGCACTTTTTATTTTCATTCCAATAGTAATATTGCTTAATAATCTGTTAGTAGGAAGTTATATATCTGAACCGATAAAAGAACTTAGCTTGCAATGTCAGGATAATTCTGATTGCTACTCCAATATATGCGAATACAATCAGACTCTTGGAATTAAAGTATGTAATGCTATGAAGGAAGCAGGAGAAGTTTGTAGGAATGATTTTGAATGCCAATCTGGATTTTGTAATTCATCATCTAAAAAATGCATGTTTTGTGTTTCAGAAGGATTCACTACAGAAGGATTACCTTGCTGCAAAGGTTTAATTTTCAATTCAACAACTAAAAAATGTGAAGCTGGCAAATTAATAGGGCAGGATTGTTCAAATGATAACGAATGCATTCTTTCAGTTTGTAGAGTTAATAGTACAGGTAGCAAGGTCTGTACAGAATTAAAGAAAATCGGTGAATCATGTAATCTAGATGAAGACTGTATATCAAGAAGATGCATAGGTATAGCACCAAATAAAGTATGTGAAAGAAGTATAATTACAGAAGAGGATCAAAACTCTATTTATGTTAGCGTTTCAGCATTTAGTTCAATAATGCCTGAAGATGCGCAGCAAATAATAACAGAACTAGAGCTATCTAGATTTAATTTTGAAGATAACGAAGGAAAGACCTATATAGATAAGGCATTTGATTATCTATTTAAGGATATAGTGATAACATTTATAGTGGGTATAGTATTGCCATTATTAAATCTAACTATAATAGCGAAGGCAACATCAGATCTATCTCAAGCTCTTGGACAGGAGATTGAGACAGCAAGCATATGGAGGTTAATATAAATTTTAAAAATAATAAAAAGAAGGAAGTGAAGGTATGAAAAAACACAATAAAAAAGCATTTACAAACGAATCAAAGGAATTAAACTTCAGAATAGCAGCTTTCTTTCTTTTACTATTAGTGTCTATTATATTTGCTCAAACATCTAGTCCAGGACAAGAGTTCAATAAAGTATGGACTTCTTCCGAATTTCCCTGGCAATTAATCGCCTTAATCGCGGTTTCTATCTCTTTTTTGTTCGCAGCCCTTGCTTATATGTTTTCTAAAATATTTCAGTCTTCTGATCTTGAAAAGTTTGCAAAATATGAGTTTCTTTATGCGTTATCCACTCTTTTGTTGGCAGTTTTCATAGTAGCAGTAGTGGATTTGCTGGCATCAAAGTCAGGCGAATTTGTATTTTTGCTATCTAAAAACATAAATCTGCCAGGCAGTGAAAAACTTATAGATTATGTTTCTCAAAAAGGTTATTCTCCATTTTCAGTTGCAGATTTTTATCTATCCTCACTAAATAAGCTTGCAATCAAAAGATATCAAGACGTTTTCTGTGTTGCATATCCTTTCTTCGTGTTTACTGGAATAGGCAAAAAAGAAGATGTAGAAACACAATCTAAAATAGGTTCTATATTTAAAGACATCAGTAATTTCTTTATTGGAAATACATTTACTTCACAATTAAAGATTGCATCTTTCAATGTATTTCTTACTTCCTTAAACAGAGCAATGTCTAATTTATCGTATTTAATATATTCATTATATTTCCAATTGCATCTTCTTTCATTTATCCAACAAACAATGCTCACTGTATTTCTTCCAATAGGGATTGTATTAAGAGGCTTCCCATTTGTTCGATCTATAGGTAATATGTTTATTTCTATAGCTTTAGGCCTGTATTTTGTTTATCCTATCACATTCAGCTTGTTTCTGACAATGGGAATGCAAGGTTCGTCACAGATTTCATTTTTAGAGACATCTGGAACAATGCAACTTTCTTGCATACAAGATCTTGTAACCAGTATTCCATCATTACCTATAAAGATAACATCAATGATAATAAAAATTAGTGGCGAGGGAATAAGTGCGATTGCAATGGAAATAAACGATAGCATCAATGCTTTGGTCGGAGAACTATTCATATTTGGTTTTATATTCCCAGTTTTATCATTAGTTATTACGTATACTTTTATCAAATCGTTTGGAGTTATATTAAATGCAGATATACAAGAATTTGCAGAAGGTTTGGTTAAACTAATATAAGAGTAAAACAAAAGTAACCGATGAGAATCAATAAATATAAAAATGAAATTATTATTTATATTATATATGTTTAGAGTGATTATATGCGTAACCTACTTAAAATCTTAATGTTCTCTACATTCATCATCAGTCTAATTGCGGCACAAGCAAAAATACCAACATATATATTATATGCAGATGCAAAAGAACAGACAAATAATAATTACAATTTTTCCGCAATGCTTGTTTCGATCTCTGTTCCTGAAGATAGAACAACTTTAAAAGAAAAGTTAGAAACTGGAAATGTAGATCCATCAACAATAGTTAATAATTTTAAGTATTCTCCAATTACATTTGCCAAAATATCAATTTATTCAATCAATCCAGCCAACCAAGAAGATAAAAAATATGTTTGCGAATTCATAACCGCTCAGGATGGGAGAGGAAGTTGCATTGGAAGAATAAGCGAATCTAACCCTGCAATTCTCTTTATATTTGAAGGTAATTCAACTTATGCCCCATCTCAATTTACGATTTCAATTCCAAAAATATTTCCAATCCCGCCGCTTAAGGACCTTGTGGACGCAAGTTGGCTAATTATATTCTTTATTATAGGAACATTAGTTGCAGCGTTGTATGCTTCAGGTAGGAATCCATTAGCTTCTTTAGATATAACAACTCCAAAAACAAGAGGACCTTCATATCCAAAGCCACAAAAACTTAAATTGTTGAAAACGCCACAACTTCCTTTGATGGTTTATTCTGTGCCCGTTTCTACAAAAATAATTTCTGCAACATCTGCATTGAATAAATATGCAGAAAATAAAGAAGAAAAGAAAATTTTAACAGACATTCAAAGACAGGCATATATAAATCCATCTAAAGCATCAATAAATTTAGTTAAGTTTGTTACAGATAAAGGTATTCTTAACAGGCTTCAACAAAGAAAAGAATGGGCATCTAAGCAAATGAAAGAGGCAGAAGAAAAACTTAAATCACAACCGACGTATCCAAAAGGAAAATTGAGAGATGAAAAGTTCCGCAAGAGAATAGAAATCCAAGATCTTAAGGACAGATTAAGGATGTACAGAGAAGAACTTTCATCTGCTATTGAAGTAACAAATAAGATAATCTCTGCTACAGCAGGAACAACTGCAACTAATTTAGATCCGGAAGTTCTTGGAAATACATTGATAGAGGCAGAGAAAACTTTGTTAAATGAAATAAAAGATAAAAAACATATTGATAAAGAAACAAAAACAGTAGATATACAATCGTTAGAGAAGAGATTAGATGAAAAGGTAGGCGAATTAGTTAAGGTATTAGTACCTAAGGATGTTCCAAACGAGATAACTGATGAACAGATTCAACCGCTAATTAAAGCTAAGGTTGAGCTTGACAGATTATATATCTCTAGGATTATTTCAGCATTAAATAAAATGCAACCAAGCTTAGAATCATTAATTAAGAAAGGAGACATTAATTTAAGTGAAATCAGAAAAATGAATTATATAGAAAAAACCAAATTTATAACGAAACTGATCAATGAAATTAAACCAAAAGGATACAAACAAATAAACAAGGAGATATTGCAAATTGCAATGACCAAAGAAGAATATGAAAATATGATAGTAAAACTTCAAAAACTACTTAAGCAATACAAAACTGCAGTCAAGTTAAACGATGAAAAAACTAAAGATAAACTTACAATTCAAATTGGATTACTTTATTACCAAATCGTAAGGCGTGCTAAAGCCTATTTAGAAAATATAAAGACAGGCAAATACGAGACAGAATTTACAATAGAGGGACTTGAAGAATTGTTAACTGAAGAAGAGAAGCCAAAAGAGGAAGAAAAGGCAAATGAATGAAACAAACAAGCAAGTGGTCTTATGGTCAATAATCTCAGAACTTCATTAAATTCTAAAAACACAAGATTTTTTCTTGCATTTCTAATTCTTACTTTTGCATCCGTCTTTCTTTTCGGTTGTATAAAAAAGATCGAACCAATAGATCAATATATTAAAAAAGATCAAATCGAATACCTTCAGCAGGTTCATCCATCTTTTAACAATTGTACAGTAATGGTGTGTGAATATTCTTCTTGGTGGATAAAAGTTTGGAGTTCAGTAAAAGGATATTTTTCAAAAGAAACCGCAAGTCTTGCAGGTAAAGAATGTACATTTCAACAATTTAATCTAGATAATGAAGAGGACTTAAAGCGATTGAATTCCCTTACGGGACTTACTAGAATATTGGAAACTACTTCTCAGCCAGGTTCAAGATCCTCTCAAACTGATTCATCGTCTTCAAGTTCAAAGTTTATACAGCCAGTAATGATAGGAATCGGAGATAGTGTTTATGCTGGAGATGAAATATTTTCCAGCTGCAATGGACATTTGGGAATTAATCTTATTGACGTGTCATCCATTCCAAAAGAAATAGAGAGCGACAGTGTTAAGAAAAGATTTACTGATATGAATGATTGCATATTAAATTCGGGCACCATTCCATTCTATAAATTTGGAAGGCTTGAAAGCTCTTTGAGTTCATTTGCAAAAAAGATAGATGGAGAGGGACCTGTATTTGTATCGCCAGGATATGGGTTTAATAAATCTAAATTTGATCCAAATATAATATCTCCAATAGGTTCATTTTATTCTATAAACACAAGTTGTAAAAATTGCATTGTGACATCTACAATAAATTATGGTGATCTGGATACATTAGATTATTATAAGAGCTATCCGTTAGACTGGGAGAGTATAGACGTAATCGCATTTACTGCAGATCTCAATTCATTTGATACATGTGATCCATTAATCACCATTCAAAACGAAACCAACTCCATCAAATCATTTGCCCAAAACATCACTGAGAAGTATCATAAACCTGTGATAGTAATTGTGCAAGGTAATGAGGGAAACAATACGAAGAAAACATGCGAGTGGACGAACGAATCTATAGCTAGGTTTTATGATTATCTCATAAGGTCTATTCCAGATTTAGTTTCTTCAGGTGTTATAGGGATAATAGCACCAGATATGTCACAACTTTCTTCTGAAATGTATAATTCAATTGGCTTCTTCTGCTCTATTTATTATACACCTGCATCTTCCTCATTTAATTTTGCAACATACAGCATTTTCTCAAGAGAAGGTGATAAGCCTTCAGCTTGCGGAATGTATAAATCATCAACGACAATGTTTATGTTTGGTGATGTAAAAAATTATAGCGAATTGCCTTTACAAAGAATAAAGAGGGATGAAACATGCAATTCAAAATTGTTTTATGGGATATCTGTGGGGCCAGGTACTTTCTTTAGTTCTTATTGTGAGAAGAATAATAAGTTTATATCTAACCTCGCTTCAAAGTACTTTATAGATTCCTCCCTTTTCATGGCAACACTTCAGAAATTAGGTTATTACCAATCAAATCAGCTTCAGCAATATGAAAAACACTGCGGAAGTAAATGCGAAGTTTATTCAAACCAGGAACAAAGAGATTTATGTTGTCTTGCAGAGACAATGGCATATTATCAAAATAAGACATTAAACAAGAAATCAAATATTGATGATATGTTTCTTGCATATTTCATTGCATATGGAACTATAAAAGGCGAATCAGCTTATAATCAAGAATTTAACAAATATTCGCCTTCTGCAAATATGGAAAGAAAAAGCGAATCACCTATCCTTTTATTAGAACCTTCCTCAGGTAATTCTAAAGCAGTTTATATGCAATCTTCATTCTGCGATCTTTATTTAACATTGTGTAAAGAGTACCAAGACGTATTCTATTGTATGTTATATGATCAGAATTGTAAATATCAAACCCCTACCATTCCTGAACAGCCTTCTTTACCTACTCCACCAACACCGCCAACAGAGCCACAAGAGCCTTCCCAGCCACAACCTTATCAGCCCCCTTCTGGAAGCAATCAAATCCCTACTTATGATTTTGACGGTTCTATATTACAAGTAATTAAAGACGCAGTTGCTGCAAGAATAACATGTGGACTAAATTAGATGGATTATTTTTTTAGAAAAGAAGAGAGAAAAAGTAAAAACATTACTTCTTAGGAATGATGGTTCTTAATATTCCACTTACTCTTTCCTTTGCTTTCTTGAATATGTTTATTTTTTCCGGTACATAGTTCTCCCAGAATCTAAACACTTTTTCAGCATCCTTTGAATCGAAAAAGAACACTACAGAATCAAATGCAGAAGTTACTGCAACAATGTTAATTCTTTGCTTTGCTAAAGGAGAGGTAAGTTTATTTAGAAGACCAGGCGTGGTAACCATTTCAGGCCCGTTAACACTGATCATGCCTAATCCTCTTCTTACAGCTATGCTTTCAAATGAACTTTCTGCAGCCTCTTCAGTCAAATATAAAACTGCCTTATCACTTTCAGCCTCATCAATAAAAAGTATCACTTCTTTTTCTCCAGTAGATATGGCATAAATTTGTATGTTTTTTTCAACCAAAGGCTTGAGAAATTTAGTGAGAACAGAAGGCGTGATCCTTGATCTATCACCTGTGATACTTATAGCCGCAATCGGCCTTCTATAATGTTTTATAGTCAACATATAAACCCCCACACATTTAAATTTAATAGATAAATTAAGAAAATAAAGCTTTTATTCTCTTCTTTAGGCTTGGATGTGTACTTATAATCTCAAGTGGATTATCTGGTTCTTTTTCTATTGCTGCTAGCAGAGCATTTTGGTCATTTTTACTAACTGCATTTGCAATGCTGCTGGAAACAATCTCATGCTCAGCTACATATAAAGTACTTAAAGATTCATTCGTGTTGCCTTGCGGAATATTATATGTAATTTTTACCAATGCTCTTGCTAGAGGCATCGAATCTTTCATTATGTATGCGCTGTGTGCATCTGCATAATATTCTCTCTGTCTCGATAGCCAAAGCACAACCAATTGTCCTAAAAGTCTTGCAAGAATTGCACCAACAAATACAGCGATTGGATTTGGTCTATCATCTCTTCCGCTAATAAGTGCAATTGCAAGATAGTATAATAATACAGGTATAACACTTGCAACAGTCATTATCACAACATCATTGTGCTTAATATGGCCTATTTCATGTGCAATTACTGCTTCAACTTCTTGCTTATTTAATCTCTGCAATAAACCAGTGTGTATTGCGATTCCAGAGTCATTTTTCCCTCTTCCAAAAGCAAATGCATTAGGAACTTGGCTGTTTACAATATATAACTTCGGCTTCGGTATTCCAGATTCCTTAGCAATTCTTTCAACAGCAGCATGGAGCTCAGGCGCTTCGTTAACACTTACTTCTCTTGCTCCGCTTACCCACTTAACAATTATTGGACCTAAATACCATTGGATTCCTAATAATATTAAACTGAAAAACAATACTGCAAATATAGATATCTCATTTCCAGTCATAAGCATTATAACTCCAAGTATACCAGCTATCAAACCGAATACTAATGCTGTTGAAATCCAAACTTGTAAATCAGGAGAGCCTTTTATCATAATACCACCTTTTCCTGCAATTTAGACAATGACATTAGAAGTTTGTGTTTGTTTTTTTATATTTATTTGATGTTTATTCTCTTTTTCTTTTCTTCTTCCTTTGAAGGTTCAACTTTTTTGATTATAACTTCTAAAACACCATTATTATATTTAGCATCAGCTGTTTCAGGCTTTATCTTTGCTGGAAGCTCAAGTTTTTTGTAATATTTCCTATCGGGAGTATCTACTTTTATTTCGAGTCCTTTTTCAGTTGCATTCAGTTCAATATCCTCTTTTCTAACACCAGGCAATTCAGCTATTATTTTAATATCATTTTTTTCATTTATTATATCAACAAGCGGTTCTCTTTTTTCCTCTACTCCTTTAGGGGTAAGTTGTGGCTTATCTCCGAATTCCTGTATTATCGGTTTTCCATCCGGTCCTATCGTTATAGAGAATCCCCTTACAAAGGATTTCCCTTCCCTAGCTCTTTTTTCTAGTTCTTCAAAGTCCTCAAATCCCCTCGTCATTTCCTCAAACATTTTTTCAAACATTTTTTCAAAATCATCATCGAAAAAGCTGAATCTTCGTCTTTTAACCATTCTCCCACCACAATATATATTGTTTGTATATCTTTTTATTTTTATCTTTACAATATTTCATATCACAAATTAAGTTGAGAATATTGGTGTTTTGATGAGCAATTGGATGATTCATTCAATTATAGGGATAATTCTTGGCATATTATGTATAATTATAAATTCAGGCATGGATCAAAACGTACTGTTTGCAGCAGTTATAGCAACAGTACTTGGCTCGTTAATACCAGATATAGATCATAAAAGAAGCAAGATTAGAGGAATTTTCAGGTGGGTTATTCTGATAATTCTTCTTTTCATTATTTATCTTTCAATTTCATCTTATTTTGGTATAAACCCAGATCTTTCAGCCCTGTTGAATGCAGATTTAGCTGTGGTTCTAACTGTGTTTGCAATTTCTGTTTTCATTGCATCAATAATTACATCCTTCATCGAGTCATTAATACCAAGACATAGAGGACCAGTGCATAGAATATTTGCTTCATTGATGTATTCCTTCCTTGTGTTTGCTTCTGCAACGTTCTTTGGGTTTGGTGAAGCTGCATTAATCGCACTATGGGGCTTCATAGGTTATATGAGCCACATATTTATGGATATTTTAATATAATTTTTAAGAATCAGATTAATTAGAGCGCGGGGTATGGGATTCGAACCCATATACCCTTTCGGGAACTGGTTTTCTCATAAACTTTCTTATTAGAAATTTAATCCAAAATTTCTGATTAAACTCTTTCTAAGAGTTTATTCGAGACCAGCGCACTACCAGGTTATGCGAACCCCGCACTAATCTATTATATACTATTCATTGCTGCTTAAAAATGTTAATCTTAAAATAAGCTAGAAAAAAAACAATAAAAAAATATTAAATCAGTATCTTCTCTGCTGTTTTTTCTTTCTCTCGTATACACCAAGGCTCTTTCCACAAGAGACACAGTAGTATACCTTTCTTTTTTCCATATATCTTAAATCGTCAGCGCTTCTGAGGTCTGTAGTGTAAACAATCGGTCTGTAGTCAACCACCGCTTTACCTCTTGGGACGCTACGCCCACAAGCATTGCATCTTACTAATGTTGTTTTTCCTCTTCCCATTTTATAACCTCCTATGCGGTGAAATAATCATATCTTTATCTGCGTTCCATCCAGCAAGAATACCTCGATTTCTTTCATCTTCAGTATTTTATCCTTAAGTAATGGCCCCAAGAACTTATTCTTTTCGTTTATTGGAGAGCCAATTATCAAAGGATTGAAAACTGGAAGAACAATCACAGAAATCTCTTTATTAATATTAGGATATTGGGTTTTTAATTCTTTTGAATTAAGGCTTCCTTTAACCCACACCTTTTGCTTTGTTTTGTATCCAAACTGGTCTTTGAATGAAACTGCAGGATGGGAATGAGCAACAATCAAAGTATCTATTTGCTCAATCATTTCTTGAGAAGGCCATTTATGGCTATGTATTATACCTACATTATCAATAATAATTTCATCAGCTGTTTCAAAATAACTCTTTAATGCACCATCATGATTTCCAGGTATTATTTTAACTTCACAATACTGCTTTAATCTGAAAAGCATATCTGGTATTTCTATTGAAATCCTGTGTTCAATCTCTTCCTCTTCTGTCATTTGTTGCCAATATTCTTTTTCTACAGGTATCTTATGTCTAATATCCCCTACAAGTATAAGTTGGTTGGCTTTTGTCTCTTTTATTAAATTTATTATATTATCAATCATTTGATTTATTGCATTTTTTGCTAATTTTTCAGTTCCTAGTTGTGTTTCTACTCCAATATGTAGATCTCCAATCACCAATGTTCTTTCTTTTCCTTTCTCTATAATGATTGCAGGCTCATTAGCTACAATCTTTATCTTTGCCATGGATAGAATACTAAAAAAAGTTATATATTCTTTTATATCCAATAAATTTCTATGAAATCAAGAGGCACAATACTAAAAATAATAAATTTACTGAAAAAAGAATATCCTGATGAATTTAGCGGCTCAAATGTAAGTAGAGATCCATTTAAGGTTTTGATTGGAACTGTTTTGTCTCATCAAACCAGGGATGAAAGAACAATAATTGCAAGCAATTCTCTTTTTGCAAGATTTAATACTCCGGAAAAGCTTGCAAAAGCAAGTATAAATGAAATTAAAAAATTAATAAGGCCAGTGGGGATGTATAATACAAAAGCAAAGAGAATAAAACAGATAAGCAAAATTTTAGTTGAAAAATACAATGGTAAAGTTCCAACAAACTATAATTCTTTAGTCGAGCTTCCAGGAGTTGGTAGAAAAACAGCTAATATAGTATTTACATATGCATATGGAAAAGATGAATATATAGCTGTTGATACACATGTACATAAAATTTCAAATAGATTAGGATTAGTTAAAACAAAAAACCCTGAAAAAACAGAACAGGAACTTTATAAAATAATACCGAGAAATGAATGGAGATATATCAATGAATTATTTGTTCAACATGGACAAAATGTTTGTAAGGCAAGGCCTTTATGTGAAAGATGCGTTATATCTAAATATTGTGATTATTTCAAATCCTTAAAAAAGCAAAATTATAAGGTTTTTTAAATTTATTCTACAAACTAGTACTAAGGTGAAATATTATGTTCAATAAAAAAGGTCAAGCTGCAATGGAATATCTTATGACATATGGTTGGGCTATTTTGATAGTCCTTGCTATAATGGCAATACTTGTCTATTTAGTTAGACCACAACAAATTGAAACCTGTCAGGTTGCACAACCTTTTCAATGCGAGCAAGACAAATATACTATCAATTCAACCCATCAAGTCAAGATAAGCTTAATGAATATGGGTGCTGTTACATATAACATCTCATCTGCAAACTGTCCTTCTACAGACAATACAAACAGATTGGTTGGTGGGCCAGTGCAGATAACTCCTGGAAGCAGTGCAACTGTTGTTATAAATTGTGCAGCTTCAGCTAATATAGTTTCAAACCCACAATCAGGAAAGGATGTATTTAAGGAAAAGCTTAGAATAACATATTATCCTGCAAATTCGCCTGATTTTCCAAAAGCTCAGGAAATAGAATTAGTGGTTAAGTACAGCTAATCTATTTCTTTATTTTCAATTTTTTTAATATTTTACTAGAGGTGATTTTTTGAATCTGAATATAAAGATAGCAGCTCTAGCTATATTTGTTCTTATTTTTGGAGCAATATTCATGAGCGGTTGCACAGGTCAAACCGAAACTAAACAGAACTTTCAAGAGGTTAATAAGACTTTAAATCAAACAGAACAAACAAAAGATACAACTAAACCATCATCTTCTCTTTCAGACATATTTGCAAAAACTTCAGCTATTAAAAGCGTAAAATATGATATGTTGATGACAGGTCTAGGTTCTTCAGTTACTCAAACAGTTTGGCTGAAGGGAAATAAAATGAAATCAGAGATTTCTGCAGAAGGGGAGAAAGTGATCAATATTGTTGATTTAGATAAAAAGGTCATGTACAGCTATATGCCGGCTCAGGGAATCGCATTTAGGACCAGTTTTGATTATTCTTCTCAATATTTCTCTCCAACAGAAAGCATAGAAAAATACAATCCAGTTGTATTAGGGAATGAGATAATAGATGGAAAAGATTGTGTTATAGTCCAGTATTCTATGGAGGGAATGCAAATCAAATCTTGGATCTGGAAGGAAAAAGGTTTTCCAATAAGAATTGAAACAACAAGCGGAGAAGGAAAAACAGTTATAGAATACAAAAACATAGAATTCATAGAGATTCCAGATTCTGAATTTGAGCTCCCTGCTGGTGTGCAAATATTGGGTTAATCCTTTTTTATTCTTTTTTAATTTTTAATCATATTGTTTAAAAACATTCTTCTCTAACTATTTTTATGAAGCATATTTATTGGTTTGAGGAACTGAATAAAGACAGCCTTCCAATCGCAGGTGGAAAAGGCGCCAATCTTGGTGAGATGATCATTGCTGGTTTTCCGATCCCGCCTGGCTTCGTAGTTTCTGCTGATTCTTATTATGAATATATAAAAAAATACGGAATAGACAAATTGATTATAGAGACATTGAAGAATTTAGATGTAGAGGATACTGCAAAACTGAACGAGGCTTCCAAAAAAATTTCAAATGCTATTCTTTCATATGAAATGCCTGAAGAAATTGCAAACCAGATAATAGAAGCATATTCGCAGTTAAAGAATAGGACAGGTTCGAAAATAGAATATGTTGCAGTAAGAAGCAGTGCCACTGCGGAAGACGTAGTTAGTGCTTCCTTTGCGGGCCAACAGGCATCATTTCTCAATGTCTACGGGGAGCAAGCATTAATAGATGCAGTTAAAAGATGCTGGGCCTCTCTTTTTACTCCTCGTGCAATATATTACAGAGTGCAACAAGGTTTTGAACATTCTAAGGTGAAGATTGCTGTTGTTGTTCAGCACATGGTCCAATCAGAAAAATCAGGTGTTTTCTTCACTGTGGATCCAGTTTCTCAAGATCCAAACAAGATGGTGATAGAGGCAGCATTCGGACTTGGAGAAACAGTTGTTTCTGGAGCAGTCACACCAGATACATATATCATAAACAAAAGCACACTAGATATAATACATAAGCATATCGCAAAACAGGAATGGATGCTGATAAAATCTGAAAATGCAAATGTAAAGTTAGGTATAAAAGCAGAATATCAAAATATGCAAAAACTTGAAGATGAAAAGATAATAGAACTAGCAAAAATAGGGAGAGAGATAGAAAAGCATTATAAGTGGCCACAGGATATAGAATGGGCATCAGAGGGAGGAAGGCTGTTTATCGTTCAATCAAGGCCAGTTACAACATTGAAGAAAGAAGTGACAGAACGGTTTGTCAGAGAGATGGAGCAAAAAGAGGTTGAAAATATAGAAACATATCCTTCCATAAGAACTGAAGAAAAGGTGGAAAAAATGGAAACTGAGACAAAGGTAGAGAAAGGCTCAATAATCCTTAAGGGATTACCAGCAAGCCCTGGGTTTGCAACCGGCAAAGTAAGAGTTATATTAGATATTTCTGATCTTCCATCAATGCAATCAGGGGAAATATTAGTTACAAAGATGACAACCCCTGATTTTGTTCCAGCAATGAGAAAGGCATCCGCGATTATTACAGATGAAGGCGGACTGACTTCTCATGCAGCGATTGTAAGCAGAGAACTTGGAGTTCCTGCTGTTATAGGAACAGAAAAGGCAACATCTATTCTAAAAAATGAAATGCTAGTTACAGTAGATGCAAACAAAGGAATCATTTATGAGGGAAAGGTTGATCTTACAGAAGTTCCAAAGCAACCTGCATCAATATCAGGTGAGATTCTACCAGTTACAGCAACCAAGATCTATGTCAATCTTGCAGAACCAGACATGGCTGAGAAAATAGCAAAGCTATCCGTTGACGGGGTTGGCTTATTGCGTGCAGAGTTTATGATAGCGTCTATAGGCGAGCATCCAAAGAAAATGTTAAAAGAAGGAAGAGAGCAGGAATTTATAGATAAACTTGCAGATGGAATAGCTAAGATTGCAGGCGCGTTTTATCCAAGACCGGTTGTCTACAGAGCAACTGATTTCAAGACAAACGAATACAGAAACCTAAAAGGTGGAGAAGAGTTTGAACCAAAAGAAGAAAATCCAATGATGGGTTATAGGGGAGCAATGAGATATATAAAGGAGCCTGAGCTTTTCAAGATGGAATTAAAGGCAATTAAAAAAGTCAGGGAAGAATTTCAGCTGAAAAATGTATGGCTGATGATTCCATTTGTAAGGAGATCAGAACAGATAGTAAAGATAAAGAAAATCATGGAAGAGGAAGGTTTGCATCAGTCAAAAGACTTTAAGCTTTGGATCATGGTTGAAGTTCCAAGCACTGTTTTCATGATTGAAGAGATATGTCAGACTGGAATTGATGGAATATCTATAGGCAGCAATGACTTAACGCAACTTATACTAGGAGTGGATAGAGACAATTCATCTATTGCATATGAGTTTGATGAGAGAAGCACAGCTGTTTTAAGAGCAATACAATATGTAATAAAAGTCTGCAGAAAGTATGGAGTAACAACATCAATATGCGGCCAGGCACCTTCAGTTTATCCAGAGATAGCTGAAAGGCTAGTTGAGTTCGGAACAACAAGCATATCTGTCAATCCAGATGCAATCGAAAGAACAAGAAAGATAGTTGCTGCAGCTGAACAAAAAGTTTTGCTTGAAAGAACAAGGAAAATATTAGAAAAGATTGGAATAGAGGATGAACAAGTTAAGCACACTAAAACATGATCTCTATTTCTAATGTTTCTTTCTGTTTGTTTTTTATTCTTTTTCGTATTATCTTACTTATCACATTTACAGGTTAGGCTTAAGGTGTATTAAATGGTTATCTATGTTGGTCTTTCAGGCACGATGCTTAGTGGAAAGGGTTTGATAAGAGAAATCATAAAGAAGAATTTCAAGACTTACGATATTGGTTTGTCTGATATGTTAAGAGAAGAGGCAGATAGAAGGGGGATTGAAAAGACAAGAGACAATCTTAGGGATTTAGCAGATGAATTAAGATTGAAAAACGGACCAGGCATATTGGCTGAATTGGCAATAAAAAAATTCCAGTCCTTAGGAGACAAAATCCTAGGCTATGAAGTAGTAGTAATAGATTCTATAAGAAATCCGTGGGAAGCAGAAGCCTTAAGACAGACATTCAAGAAATACTTCTATTTGATTTTTGTAGATGCAGATGTAAGAATTAGATATGAGAGAGCACTTTCAAGAAAAAGAGAAGGAGAGGAAGTAATGGACTTTGAATCATTCAAAAAGCGTGATCATGAAGAGATGGCTGGAAGAGAGGACAGAAAGATAGAAGATACTGAAAGTGAACATGGTGATGTAATAGATTACGGAGTAAATTTAGGAGCATGCTTAAGGAAAGCAAATGTTAGATTGATTAATGAAGGTTCAAGGGAGGAGATAGAGGAAAAAGTAGTTTCTATGATTAAGAAGAGAATGGAGGAGGTCAAAAAACCTATCGAATAATATCACAGAATCTGTATAAAAAATATGAGTGATAGGATGGTTATTGCATTAAAAGTTGAAAAGAAACATGCTGAAAAGGCGAGAAGATTTCTTATCTCAAAGAAGCTAATAAATTTCAATTACAATCCCTCTTCAGATAACGAATTCATATTCTTTCCGCTAGATGAAAATATAGAAGAAAGAATGGAAGAATTAAATCAACTTGATTTCAAATTCGAACTATGTAAAAAAAGATTGAGAAAAAAAGAGAACAAAAAAGTCAGTCTTCCTCCATTTGATATAATTGGCGATGTAGCAATATTCGAATTGCCAAAAGAATACAAAGATTTATCTGAAAAACAAAAAGAAAAAATATCTAAAAAGATTGCATCAGATATAATGGAGCAGCATAAAAATATAAAATCAGTAGCAGTTAAAACAGGAGGAATAAAAGGGCCATTTAGAATAAGGTCATTTAAAGTTGTTGCAGGAAGACACTCAACTCTTACAATACATAAGGAGCACGGTTGTAGATTCAAACTAGATGTTTCAAAGGCATATTATTCCCCAAGATTAAGTTATGAAAGAAAAAGAATTAACTCATTAGTAAAAGATGGAGAAACAGTATTTGTTCCATTCGCGGGTGTTGGACCTTTTGCTTTAATAATCGCAAAGAACCACCCTAATTCAAAAGTCTATGCTAATGAATTAAATCCAGACGCATACAGCTATCTAATTGAAAACATCAAATTAAATAAGCTCACAAATGTAATTCCAATTCCTGGAGATGCGAGAGATTTATTGAAGAAAAAGGAGTATGAAGGAGTAGCAGACAGAGTAATAATGCCTCTTCCTATGTCTGCAGATCAATTTCTTGATGTTGCTTTTTATCTAGTAAAGAATGGAGGAATCGTTCATTTCTATCATTTTACAGATTCAATTGAGAATGCAGAAAAAATTGTAAACGATGCTGCAAAAAAGCAAAATAAAAAAATAAAGATTCTTCAATCAAGGCTGGTGAGGGATTATTCTCCAGATATAATTGAGGTAGTGGTTGATTTTCAAGTATTAAATATTTAAATAATTATCGTTTCATTATATATCAGACCAAGAGGCAGAGGCGAGACGATTACCGAAGGGTTAGACAAGATGTTCGCGCAAAAGATAAAAGAGCATGAAATTGCCTCAGAGTCCAAGGTAAATGAGCAGAGGGAAAATTCTATTTTTGGCAAAAATTTACTTATCGAAGATGCATCTGATTTTTCAGACTTTGCAGACTATAGGAGAGTTTGCGTTCCTATAAGATGTGGTTCAAGAACGGGTATCGTTTGTACTTTTTCGCACAAAGATAATCTTGATTCTAAGTTTGATACTCTTTATATAACAGGATTAAAGGATTTAATTGAATATAAAAAATATATAGAATCAGAAAAAATGAATTTTGATGTAGGTCCTGCTTATGCTATTGCTGCTATAATTGAAGATGGAGATTACTATAGATTTCTTTCAAAATTTATAGGAAAAATAAAAATGAATGATTTTGAACATATATTTCAAGTTAAAGAAAATGGAGAAACATACCATATTCTCCCTTCAAAATGTGAAACTGCATTTGGAAACATTGAGCAAATAGGATTGATCAGATTTTCGATTATTAAAGCATTTGGCATATCTGAATTTACAAAAGAAAAGAGTGAAATAAATAAATTCATAATTGATTGGTTTGGTCAAAATAATAGTGAAAACGCAAAAAGATTAAGAAATATTCTAAACAATTCAAAGAGAAATAGAATTAAAGATATAGACCGAGAATTTTCTAATTGCATTATTTATGAAGGTATTTTTGAGAAGATTAAAACTTCATTTGAATTGGAAAATCTTGTGAATAAACTAAAGTTATATATCGAATCAAATAGTAAGGAAATAGAATGAATTATAAAAAAATAGTGGCCCCGCGGAGAATCGAACTCCGAATCTTCACCTTGTAAGGGTGACGTCTTAACCATTCGACTACAGGGCCAAAATATATAACAAAAATAAAGATCAGACTATAATATATAGTATTTTGGATTTTTAAACTTTAATATTTATCTATTTTTGTCTACACTGATGTCTATCTCAAATCATATTGGTGAAATTATGAATTCTTATACCGAATATCTTTGGTTCAACACAAAAAAAGAAAGAGAGATAATAAACATTACAAATCAGATAGAGGAAATTGTTAAGAAGAGCAAGGTGAAGGAAGGGTTCTGTTTAGTCAGTGCAATGCATATAACAGCAGCAATATGGGTTAATGATGAGGAACCAGGATTAAAGGAAGATGTTATGGAGTGGCTTGAGAGGCTTGCACCAAAAGCAGATTACAAGCATCATAGAACAGGTGAAACAAACGGCGACGCCCATCTTAAGCGCACGCTCATACACCATCAGGTAGTACTACCTATAACAAATGGCGAACTTGATCTTGGTCCTTGGGAGCAAGTGTTCTACATGGAGTTTGACGGACAAAGAAAGAAAAGAGTTATAGTAAAGATCATCGGAGAATGATCTGTCAAATATCTTGTTCTTTACTTTTTTATTTTTCCAAAAAGAATCCTCAATTCCTGTTTTGCCTTTTCCAAAATAATTTTTCTTTCAGGTTTTAGTTTCCTTCCAGCTCGATTTATATAGAAATTTAACATAGACATTGCAGATTGGAAAGGAGTTCCCTTCCTTGCAATACTCTCTTCTGCAGATTGTTTCAATGACTTTGCTATTCTTTTTGGATCTTTCCAAGTAAAGACACCAGGTTCTAGTGCTAGTGCAAAACTGTGCTCTGTCACATATTGTGACCATTTTTTCTTTCTTTTATTTTTTGTTCTCATTTCATTCCTTCGGTTCTCCTTGTCCTAGGATTTGAATTCCATGTCCACCTTTATATCTGGGTATCACATGAATATGGAGATGCATAACAACCTGACCTGCAGCCTCTCCATTGTTTGAACCTATGTTATACCCTTTTGGCTTATCACTTCCCGCATTTTTCTCAATTTTTTCTTTTACCTTATTCAGAATCAGAGGCAATTCCTTCCCTTCTTCTTCATTCATTTCAAACATGTTAACAATGTGTCTTTTCGGTATGATCATCGCATGCCCTTTAGAAACAGGATATTTGTCCCAAACAGCAAATAGATTTTTGGTTTCTGCAATATAATTCTCTTTCATTTCAGCAAGCTTACAAAAAATACACTTATTTTCCATCGCTTCACCTTCTTAACACTTAATTTTTTCATAAGATTTAATTTTTATAACAATTCCAGAATAATTTTCAGAATAATTCTTCCGCGGATTTGAAATTAGTGTTTTTGTTTATTTTTTTTGTTATTTCATCTTTTTTAGGATTTTTATTGAGCTCTTCTA
>JAVZCX010000010.1:0-729 GCA_038874185.1 Candidatus Micrarchaeia archaeon | reverse complement strand
CATATCCTTTATCTTAGTAATTAGTTTTTTCACTCCTTTAATTTCCTCACTTTTCTTGTCTTTTTTCATTTTTTCCAGTTTCATTTTATTTTCAACCAACCTTTTTTCTATTTCGGGAATTGAGATATTAAGATCATCGATTGCTTCTGTTCTTAATTTTCCTCTAGGAGAGTTTAACCCAATTGTTTCAATTATTCTTTGTGGTGACAAACCATTCTTTTCTGCTAATTTTAAAATAAATTTGGCTTCTTCATCAGTAAATTTACATTTCTTTTTATAGTGCTCTAATTCTTCTTTCCATTCGGGTTTAATACTATCTGCCTTTTTAATTGCGAATGGCATTCAGTCGCCTCCGTTTCTGATTTTATGGACCTGGCGCGACTCGAACGCGCAGCCTCATCCATGCCATGGATGCGCTCTACCATTGAGCTACAGGCCCTTTAATATATAAATAAATTAACAAAATAAGATTAAAAAACTTGACAGTAGAACAGCTAGATCTAAATCTAGCCATTCTTGCATGATAAATTAAAATGAGTAATTAAATTAAGTAAAAGAGGTTATGCTGGTGAGAAGAATACTATACTGTCTCCTCTTACTAGCATTGTACCTAATTTTCTTTTAACTTCTCCATTTTCAAGTTGTTCTGCATCCTGAAGAACAATATTCATATGTACATCATATGCAGTCATTGTTCCTCTAAGCTCTGTGCCTCCCTTCAGTCTTATT
>JAVZCX010000009.1:0-23157 GCA_038874185.1 Candidatus Micrarchaeia archaeon | reverse complement strand
TCGACCTGATACTCATTGTTTACTTAGTTTATGTACTGAATGTGTTTGATGAGGTATTTAGAACATTATTCTTCCTTGAAATAGTTTTGTCAGAAATTTTTGTAATCCTATTCCTTAGAACAACAAAGCCGTTCTTCTTTGCGGCTAGGCCGTCTGCAATTTTGATGGCTGCGCTTATAATTTCAACTGCAATAGGATTCATCTCTATATTTCCACCTTTGGCTTCGTATCTCAATTTCGAAACACCAGTAACTGATTTGATTCTATTCACAGTTTTAATCGCAGTCGGTTATGCATTGACAACCGAACTAGTGAAATACTTCATCTATCGAAATCAGGAATTGAAGTATTGACCCGCTATTTAATTGGCAATTTATAATGGCCGGTCTTAAGCCTTAAACCGAAAAGTATATAAATAAGTTATATGTCTAAATTTTATGGCAATGGATAATATTTCAAACGGTTCTTCCGAAAAGAACATAGATCAGCAAAAAGAGATTCAATCTGTAGCGGATGAGAAACGAAAAACACTTCAACAGGATGTGATTAATCAGTTTAAACCTAAGATCGATCTCCTTAGGAATGGTATGGAAAAAGTAAAGAAGTATGCAGAAAAAGAAAAGGAAAAAAAGATCAATGATGCAGTTGTAGAGTATGAAAATACAATTAAGTTAATAGAAGATAAATATTCAAAAGAAGAGAACGAGCCAAAGGAAGGCGAAATAAAGAAAATATTGGGATCTGTGGAGACGCTTTCATTATCAGAAGAAGAAAAGAAGAAAATTATTGAAGCATTAGATATATCTTTTGAAGAGGTCATAGCAAAGAAAAAAGCAGAGAAATTAAAGGAACAAAAAGAAATTGAATTAGATTTTGCGAATAAAAGACTTGAAGAAGCAAAGAAGAATGCTAACGAACAGTATAACTCTTTTGTTAATAGGTATGATTCTATTTTTGAAGACAGAATAAAGGAGAGGGAGTCACAGGTTGAAAAACTAGTAAATGAGATAAACTCTGCAGAACTTATGATGCTTGAAACAATGTCCGTAAATTCAAATAACTGCAAACAGAATGAGACACAGAAAGAGGGAAATGATGTGATCGAAAAGGAAAATATAGTAAAAACAGAAAATGATGTAAACGATCCAGTAAAAGCCACGGAATTAGAATCAAACAATACAAAGAGCGCGTCCATAAGGAATGATTTGGCAAAATTAGTTGGTTTGATAGCAATACCCGTTATCGGGATTGGTGGAGCGCTATTTCTTCACAACCTAAATAAAGGAATACAAAATAAGAGCGTAGCAATAGAAAACAATAAAGTACAGTCCAGTTCAAAGGTAATAAATAACAAGAATTCAACAATATATGTAGATATTTTACCAATAGAGATAGAATCTGGAGATAATGTTCCAGTATCTACTCCAACAATTAAATCTAATAACGGACAAATTAGTGTTTCTAAATCAACATCTACTGAAACTATTCCAGTATCTACAACACCTGTAAAAGGCACTATTCAACCAGAAACTAAAAAATCAGATAAACCGGCAACAGAATCTACGCAAGCCAAATCGATTAATCCTAAATCTACTAAATCTAAGGAAATAAAGACTAATAATATTATTAATAATAAAGAAATAATTAAGAAGTCAAATACAGTAAAGGAAAACCTTGGTTCAGTAGCTCTTGAATTTAAGAGATCAATTATACAATTAAAAGAAAAAGCAGAAGAGCTTAAATATGATGGAATTCCAATAGCTAAAGGCTCTTCAAAATCACACATATTGAAATTCATCAAAACGATTGAAGAAATGGATAAAAATGGTAAACTTTCTATAGAACAAAAAAGAAAGCTCTCAGTGCTTTTAAGAGAAATGGCAAAGAGCCTTGATATGTATGTAAATAAAGAACGAGTCATAATCTCAACCATACCTGATGATATAATAGAAATAAAGCGTGATGTAGTAAAATACATAAAATGGTTATTGTCACAGAACATAAATCCAGATGCAATAGAATATGTAATAAAACAATGGAAAAAATCCATAGGTCCGAAGCATTTGAAAGCAATTCAATAATGAGTGATTTAGTATGGATAAAATGAAAATAAATGTAAAATCATTAGATGAATTCAAAAGAGATGCATTTAGAAGGAGGGTTGTTGCGTCTTGTTTGGCAGAAGAATACTCAACAAAAACATCTGAAATTAAAAACAACATTGAAACGATCGAAATGAACACGGATTTAATAGTTAGCTCACTCAAAAACAGTAAAGAATATTATAAAGAATGGATTTCAAAGTTAGGCCAATCTAAAATAGAAAGTGCAAATAAAGAGAGAGCTAAAGAGATTGAAAAATATCTAAAAATATTCGAAGAGAACCATAAAAAAATTGATAATGAATATGAAAAACAGGTAAAACATTTAGATGAATTGCTTAAAATTAAATTGAAAGAAATCGAAGAAAGATACGAATATTATTCCTATACATTAGATCCAATGAACGATCCTTCTTATTATCTTTTAGAGACGATAAAAGAGAAAGGCATTGACCCGTCCTTTGTTGCAGGAAATAAAGATATAGATATTGAACTTGGAAGTAAATTATATGAATATACTAAAAAAATAAAAGAATATGAAATGCAGAGAGATCAAGAGAAGGAAACTGCTATTAGAAACTTTAATAAGGCAAGGAATGATTTAGAAATGAGGTTTAAAGAATTTAGAACAAAAGTCGAAGAAAAAGAAAACTTAATTATAGAAAAGATAAATGAGAATTACGATAAAAAGATAAATGAAATTGAATCTGAGACTTTAAATTCAATAAACTCAAAAATACAAAGTATAGACATTACCATTGCATCAATTGAAAACAAGAAAGAATCAACCGTTTCAAAATTTGATTCTGAAATAGTCGCATTGAAAAAGGAATTCAAAGCAAAAATCGAATCCTTAATGCAACCACTATCTCCAATACCTGACGAATTGCTTTCAAAGTATATTTATTGTAAGATTGAAATAAAGAAGCCAGAAATCAAGGTTGAACAAAAGGTGGAAGAGGTAAAAGAAGAAGAAAAGAAAGATACTGCAGAAAATAAAGACGCAGCAAAAGAATTAGAAGATGCAAAAATCGCAGCAAGCCAGCCACAACCTACCCCAACATCTGAAAACAAAGCAAGGTATTGGAACGCTGATGATGAAAAAAGAAAGAAATTTAAAGAGAGATTTAATGCTTTTTGCAGATATGTGAGAACTGTGTTCTATGCAACTACTTTGAGTTCATTGTTTATATTGATTTTGAAAGACAGATTAAACACCCCAACAGATGTTAATATGCAATCAAATAGAGCTATAACTTCTATTTCAAATACTGTGAAGTCCATTGAAAAGGAGATTCAAAATGAAAACGATAAAAAAGAAGTAAAAGAAGAGAAAAGAAAAGGTGCATCAAATGAGGAGGTTTCAATTCCTAATGAAAGTACAAAGAGGAATAAAACAGATGCTGAGAAAAACTTTGACAAATTGTTTATTAGCGTAGAGAAACAATTAGATGAATATAATGCAGCTAGATTTAATTTTGAAACGCAGCTTGAATTATTCGAGTCATATGCAAAAGAGATCAAACCTTCATTCGGTGAAGTGATAGGCATTTCAAGAGGGAAGAAGAATGCTGCTAATGAATTGCTCCAGAAGCTAAAAAGATTGGGAGATGGCTTTTCAAAAGAAAAAATGAATTTGATTGCAGACGCCCTTGCAAATGCCAGATTATATGACATTTCTGAATTGGGAGGATATGTAGACCAGATAATACGTAATGATGACGATCAACTTTTTGGGGTTGATCCAACTGGAAAATTTGTTTTAAGAATTAGATCACCAAAACCAATATACAATCCACAAGAAATGCAGCACAAGACAATCCAATCGATGAAAGCTGAAGAACAGAATCAAGCTGCGATTGATATGTCTTCAGACATAAAGTCAGAAATAGAACAAACTGTTCCTAAAGATAACACAGAAAACGACATAAATAAAATAGATAACATAGATAATCAGAATGTTCCAAATAATGATCCAGAAGCGAATGACGGAGAAAATATAGATAAAGTCAATTCAAATAATGACGTTCTGAGCTTCGAGGAATTAACTGATGCAATAATTATGTGTGGAAATAAGGCTGTAGTAATAAAAACATCTCCAGGTTACATTCCAAACGACGATGATCCAAATATATGTGGAAGAGAATGATGGGAGATTGAGTTATCAATTTAAATTCTAATGAAAAATTTAGTGGAGAATAGCCTTAAAAACGAAACATTTATATACTACTTTTTGGTTAATATCTTATGACAGAATTTAAATTTAACCATAACAATGAAGGTGAAGATTCAGATAAGCGCTTCAGAAAACAATTCAATCTCAATGAGGGAGAAGAGTATCTTCCGATGGAAAGGAAAGACTACCCATTGATGTCCAGAAATGATGAGAAAAGAGAAAGAAGTTTTAAAGAGTATCTAAATCTGGATGAGGCATATAACTCGGTTCATGAAGTACTCGAAGAGATATGCGAAACCAAAAAATGTACAATTGAGCAAGCAGATGTATTGAATACAAATTTCGCTAAGCTTCTCGTAGGTATTTACCAATTGAACAGGAAAAATCTTCACGATTATTATTTCAAGAAACTCAAAAACACAGATTATGAAATTTTGAATAAATCTCTTTTGTATATAATCAATTCCAATCTGACATTTGATGATATAACAAAAGATGTTGAAAACAACAAAGACGTTAGAAAGCAGATTTTGGATTTATTCGATCCTGTTTTTAAGGAAGCTTTCGCTAAGGATGTAGGAATTTGTTTAAGTCCCAGAAATGAAGAATTTATACACCTCTTTACGTTGCAGACTGTCATCTCATTGGGTTATATTGCAGGGAGAGACATAAAGAAAGATATAAGATCAAACAGATACTTCTCATTTGAATACTTAGATGATACAGAGTTCCAAACATTGTCAGACATTTACCACATACTCTCCCTCACTTACCCCTATAATGGTACGATGGAAAACTTTAATCTTAATGATTTATTTCCAATCAAGAGAGAGCTTAGCGAATACGCACGCCAAATTAAAATTTTACAAGGAAAGGATTGGAGAGAAAAGGCAGATTGGCTAAACTCAAAATTGGAAGAAGTTGAAGAACAGAAAAGAGTAATGTCATCTAAAGAAAAAGAGATTTTTGAAAGCGTTCTTCATATGCTATCGATGGAGATAAATACACCGCAGAATGAGGAAGACATTGAAACAACAAGGCAAAAAGCCAAGGACGTTGTACTCGATGCCTATTTCAAGGCATTCCTGGCATATTACAATGGAGACGATGCAGGTTATGAAAGAAACATGGAAATAACTAGAAAAACACTTTTGAAAGTGATATATATAATAGATTTCGAAAAATCAAATAAGGGGAGAGACGAGTGAGGTTATGGGAATTAAAAAGAACTGGGATGAAATAAAAAAAGAGATAGAAAAAAGGAAAGCAATTAGTACTAACAATCCTTTCCCTACTTATAGGGCCATCTGCGTTGAAGAACATGAAGACCTTAGGTCAATATTAGCAACTAGATTAAAAGAAATAGGAAATTCCTATCGTGATTTTAAAATCGATTTCTCTATATTGAAATATAACAGCGAGATCCAATCAGAAATTATCAAGAACGGTGAGATCGACTTAGTTATTGTAGATCTGGACCAATATCCAAATGATCCAGTTAACATAACTAGCCAGATAAGGGCATTTGGTTGGCACATTCCAATAATATTTGCTTCCGTTGAAAAGATCAAGGCAGTAAAAGCATTGAATCTGGTTTCTGTCACAGACTTGGCATTTTCAACCAAGGGGAGTACAAATAATAGTAGCTATTTGCTAGCAATGAAGAGAATAGATGAACACCTTTTTTCATTAAGCAAACAGCATCAAATAAAATCATTAAATCAGATTTTATTTCCAATATTGAACAATTTGATTTACCACGCGATGGATAAGCAGGTTCTTTACCTTTCAAAAGGACCAAAGATCATTTCCTCTGCAATTTTGCGCGCAAAGGAAATAAGAAAGCATGTTGTAAGCATTCTAAATGAAAAAGACAAAAATGATACGGATGAAAAAAGTAAATAATTTAAGCATAGGTCGACACTATGGCGGATTTAGAACGGATCAAAAAAATCAACAATGCTCTTTTCGGGCAAAATTTAGATGGTGAATGGCCGATAATCTATTTTCAGGAAGCGAAAAATCCTGGCTTTTTTATAACAAAATGCATCAAGATCTTATCATTCTCCGAGTCGCGAGTCAAATTCAGATGTGATGACTTGTGGTTTTTAACAGAGTCTGAAGAAATAAGAGTATGGGGTCCTGATTCCAAGAAATTAAATCGTCACGAAAATATTTTAGACATATTTGAATGCATAGAAGCCAATCCTTTGATTAGCTTGAATAACGATAAGTTGTTTGTTACGCTAGTAGAATCAAGACCGCTTTATATGTCCCATCGCAATTTTATTGCCGGCATTTTGAGGGGGAAGGAAGGACTGAAGATATTACATGACCATTTTCAAGTTTCAAGCAAAGATCTTTTGATCAACATAAGGCAAAGTGCAGTTGAGAGGAAAAATACAATTCCAAGAGATATGGAAAAAATCAAGCTGAAAAGATTAGATGTTTTGGATCTCCACTAGGAATTAATTCAGGAAAGTTTTGGGGAATATCTGTAAAGATTAGTACGTCATTTGCCGATTTTTTAATCTAGTTCAAAAAGATTTATAACTATTTTTTAAAAAGATATTTCAGTAAATATCTAATGCGCGAAAGCGCGGAGTTGATATAAATGAAGAAAGACACATTGGGAATGATTGCCCTTGTCTTGACTATAATAGGGGGCATAAACTGGGGCTTAGTAGGAGTAGTAAACCTTGATCTTGTTGCCCTGATATTTGGCTTCATGCCTCTATTGCAAAAGATAATCTACATTCTGGTAGGATTATCAGCATTGTATTTAGCATATGCTGAATTCAAGGAATAATTCTTTCTATTTTTTTATTTTTTTTATATTTTATTTTCTTATCCTATTTATTTTCTTATCACTAGAAACCAACTATAGATAACTTTTTAAATATAATATCTGTATTAAACTATGTATAAAACGGAAAACATGCGTTTACGTGTTTTCTATTTTTAGGGTGAAAATATGGTAGTAGAGTATTCAGAATTTAAGGGAAACAAGCTTATAGTGCTTAAAAGAGATGAAAACGACAAGTATCCATTTCAATTCGGCAAGTCAAAGGCAAGACTTATAGTACAACACTTTGATGAAATAAAGGCATTTGCTGAAGAAGACTCTCAATCCGAGCTTTCAGAGTAACGCATACAGGTACACAATATAATAAAATTCAAAACTGATGGGAGATGGCAGCTAAAACAAAATCGAATTTCGAGTTGCGATTTTTCTTAAATCCATCTCTGGCAAAAAAACTTTCCTCCAATTGGAAAAAAGAAGGATATAAGACAAAGATTTACGCATTTTTAGATATCTATTTCAAGCACGAGCGTTCAGCAAAGAAGCTCGCAAAGATTAGAAAATGGAAAATCCCCAAATTTAAGCCAGAAGTGATATTCTTTGAGAGAAAGAATGGCGTTAAATCAGAGTCAAGAAAGAAGTTCAAAAATTTGCAAACTGCAGTTAATTTCTTAGAAAAGCAAGGATATGAAAAATATCTAAAAATCGAGAAAAAGAAAGGAGTAATGTTTGCAAATAAATCGAAAAAGAAGATCTATGTCCTAGAAAATATAAAGGGGTTAGGCTGGTCTGGGGAAGTTGAAATAGCAAAAGATCAGAAACAGAAGATCAAAGAGGAGATAGCATATCTAAAATCCCTTGGCGTAAGCTCCTTTACATTATCCTCAATGCTTGAAATAATGGAACAGAGATTGGGGATAAAAAAGCTGAAAAAGCCAAAATTATATAGATACAGCATATTAAAGATTTAATCTTATATTAAATCGTGAGTTTAGTTTCAAAGTCGTTCGATCAAATAGTTCGATCATTGCATCCTTGCCTATTTCTTGCTGCTGTTCATTTCTTCAGGTTTTATTCGTTCTCTTAATAACTTTACAGTTACTTTATGCTCATCGATTTTCAGTTCATCAAGCTTTATATGGAGCCTGTACGCTGATTCATGATCGGGTACGATATAGTCAAAAAGCACCTCATTTTTCAATCCCACAACAACTTTTTTCTCATCCTCGCCATCGCTTATTAAAAAGACAGCTGACTGTTCTTTGAATGTATAGGAGTAGGAGAAAAAGGTTATGGTAAGCTCATGGTATCTTATCGTTTCCTTAAACTTCATTTCCCTTGTTGCATATCTGTTTTCGCTGATTTCCTTTCCAGTCACTTCATCTATTACAACTGTCTTTGTAGAAGGAATTGGAACTTCGAAATTTGCCTTTGAATCAAAAGATATTTTTTCAAATTCATGTGTTCCATATTGCTTAACAGTTTCCATCTTTCCTTCCATTAAAGGTGCTTTTCTTGCATAGATGTTTGATTCAGCATTCACTCCAGATGCAATCATTGAATACAATGCAATGCCAGTTGCACTTTTTCTAATTATATTTTTCATTTTTTCACCATTTAATTTCCCAATTAACTGTTGAGATTTCTAACAATATCAATGTATATTGATACCATCGAGGCAATCAGAAAGAATGAGTCTTTCATTTACAATCTTTTAAATTGGCCTATTAATATATGTTATTTAAGGCTTAAAAACGTATCGATAATAAGGCATCACCGCATTTGATCTATTTAACGAAGCAATCAATAATGAAGGAATTAATTAATGAAGGAATAACTTCTTTTGAGTTATATTTAAAAACATTCGTCACATCTATCAATTAATACAGTGCAGTTTTAGATTTCAGTATGCGCCTGGAAAGATATAATTCATGCTGAAAAGATGGTTTTAAAGATGGTTTTATAAGGGAAGAAAATGAAACAAAAATCATTCGCTATAATCGTTTTCATGCTATTTTTCTTTTTGATCCAATTGTCTTTTGCAAAAGACTACTCTAATCCATCAGCAACCATTGCTTATACTCTTAACAAGAATGGTACTATCAACGTTCATGAAGAAATTGTATATTCAATCTCCTGCCCCACCTCAGATTGCTACCATGAATTATACACCTGGCATCCAAAGTCATTAAAAATTGAATCCGCATCCGGATATTGCATAGAAACACAATGCAGATTTTATACACAGTATAATCAAGGAAGGTATGAGTTGGTTCTAAGAAAAGATGATGGATTTAAGAGCGGTACCTATACTGCTGTCTTTGATTATACTCTTCCTGAAGAGATACTTGAGCAAAAGGATGCAGCCCAATTCTTTTACAAGGTTTGGTATGACCAATGGCCGAAAGATATCGGGACGCTTCGAATAACTATAGTTCTTCCTAATTCAGGCTCAGAAACTTTGTTATATACTCATAATTCCACTTCAAGCCAAATAAATACAATTGAAAATAAGATTGAAATAGTTGCAGAGAATTATCCATCCAATAACTATTACGAAGTAAATCTATTGATGCCAAAAAGTTGGTTCACTAGCTTAAGAAAGGCGGACAATTATATGGCAAGAGAAGAGATTATTAAAAAAGAGGAAAATTATCTTGGTCAGCAAAATGATACTGGCATCATCGGTTTATTTTCAATAATTTACGGATTCATACTTGTCATTTTTCCCTTATTGCTATTCATTTATTTATATCTTGTTTATGGGAAGGATGAAAATCTCCCAGAGTTGCAATCGCTTCCACCATACATAAGAGACATTTCTGAGGTAGGCGATGATATCTCCCCTACTGAGGCAGCTATTCTTCTCAGTCCAATCGCTTCGAATCAGGTAAATCCAGACTTTCTTTCGCACATAATCGCCGCTGAAACAATGGAACTTATTAGATTGGGTTATTTGCAAGCTGAAGAAAGGGAAACAAAAGAAATTTTTGGGGCAAGTAAAAAGATCGATTTAATTCCTGTTGCAGATATGGACACTTCCAAGCTTACAGATATTCAAAGGACAGTTCTTGAATTCATAAAATCAAATCTAGAAAATGGTAGATTCTCATATGATAAAGGAAAATTAAGGAGCTATGAGATTGATTCATTCTATTCTGCAAATGCGTTTAGATTTGCATTTCTTGGATTTGCCAATGGTTTAATTGCTAAATGCATAAATTTGGTAAAATCTAAGAATTATATAGACGTAACAGGTCAAAATCTGATGAATATTGGTTTCACTATTTGGTTTTTTGTATCTTTAGGAAGCTTGATGTTCATGGTTCCATTCTTCCCCACGCTTCTTATCTTCTTACCATTATTGTTCATTTCTATATTCGGCTATTCGTTTTTGTTACTTATTACAAATATGAGACCAGATCTGCTAGGCAGATGGTCCAGGGAAGGAAGAATCATGCATGAAAAGATTCTAAGATATTATACGTTTATGAAAGAGCTCACATTGATGAAGGAAAAAGGAATAAAAGATGTGATACTTTGGGAGCGGCTTTTAGTTTATGCTACTGCGTTTGGAATAGCCGACCAAGTAGTTAAAGCAATGGATGTGATAGTACCAGAGTATAAATCAAACGTAAGGCTCAAATCATATGCAGTGTTTGCTGTTTCCATTTCCAATTCAACGCGAGGAACCGTTTCCGCTTATATGAGCAGCGGCAGATCAAGGGGTGGCGGGGGAGCTGGAGGCGGTGGCGGAGGAGGCGGTGGCGGAGCCAGGTAAAACCATGTTATTATCCTAAAAAACCATGCTATTATTCTAACTTTCTAGGAGGTATCAGATAAATATGCGGGAATTCGGTTCGAAATCACCTTTCAAGAATAGAGCAATAGACAGTTTGGAAAGCCTTGACTCGGCTGCAAAAAAGCTGAAGGACAAAATAAAGACTTCAGAATTAGACGATGATTGGTTTAAGAAGATAAATTCGAATGACTATGCCACCATGGCAAGATCAATAGAATTGTGGATAAACATACTTGAGCATGCCGAGATCCAAAGGCGAATACAGAAGAAATAACCAATCCTCAATCTCGGATTTTTAATTTTTTAACTTTTAATTTTTTATAAAATTTTTAATGCATAGGTAAGGTTTATATATATGGATTGTTTCTAGTTTTTATGTCATATCTAAAATACGGAAGAAAGATATTTAGGGAGAAAGAGATATCTCTAACAAATGTAGACACTGGGGAAAAGATATCCAGGACAGTTATATTTTCAAATATGCTGTATGAAGACTTAGTATCTATGCAGGAGATTCACAACCGGGCTTGGGAAGCAGATAAATATCCTAGTCTCGGGCTTGGCATAGATCAATTTGAGTCCTACCTTGAAAACTGCGGAGAGTATAGCATAGCTGCGCTTATTCTGAATCAGGAAGATCCATCAAAGTCAATTCCGATTGGTGGGATATGCGCAATGCCGATAAACATGGTAACAATGACCGGAAGCTGGGATAGGGTGGAAGGTGACGATTATCCCCTTTCATGGAATGAATGCACCAATTACGGATATTTTGATACAAAGAATCCAAGAGGAATGCTTGACAGGGTTTGGCCGTGCAAGGAAGGATCCTCAATAATATGTCCCACTGTTTTTGTAAAGCCTAAGGTTAAAATTGGAAATGGGGTATACGGGCTTGGCTCGCTTATGAAAGAGATAATACTTGCAGTAAACAACATTGCGAAGGAAAAATGTGAGGCTGAGCAAAGGAAGATAAGGATCTATGCATACAGCGCGCCAAGGAGATACGAATATTATTACAAGGATATGATGGACAGGGAAGGAAAGGAACTAAATGTCAGAGATTATCTGCTGATGTCAACAATCAAGGATAAAATCGAGACAGAGTGGAGGAATTGCCTTGAAGCAGCAGGGCTTGGAAGGAATCCCGCTCAGAAGGATATTGAATCCTCAATTCAAAAGATAAGGGATGCAATAAAGGAGAGAGCAGATAGCATATACATGGCGTATAAGTTTAGCGGTGGAGACCTGTCCAGGCAGGAATTTGAAGACAGAGAGATATTCCTTAACTATTCAGTACTTGGTCCGGGCAAACTCGCTTATGATAAATATGTCAGTCAATTCGAGATATCCAGTCCTAAAATTGTCTTTAGAAACACAGCAAGAGTGGCACTTGATCCCGTGATCGGAAGACATCTTTCATTCGGAGCAGACATAAAGAAGATAGTTCCGAATGGAAGGATTGATCCGAATGCGAGAAACTACAACGTTATAATGAAGTATCCATCTGCAGTGCCAGATATTAAAACAAAGCCAGAAATTACAAAAGTAGAGACAAAACCAATAGACTCAACAATGTGAATCTAAAGATATAAAAATGATATAGGAATTAAAGAAAAATTCAAACATCAAAGAGCTTAATTATCTGTATTAGAGGATATAAAATTATGTATTAGAGAGATACAATTAGAAACTAAAACAATAATCCGCCAGCTGTCGGGTCGTCATCATCTTCAAACTCGTGAATAACTTCTTTTGCAATTTCAATAAGTTCTTTCCTTTTTTCTATCTCATTAATTTTTGTTACCACAAGTTTCATTTCTTTAGAATCTGTTTCTTTTTGTTTTTCATTTCTTTTTATTATCTGTTCATTTTTTACACTACTGAAGTTGACCCGTTTTTCATTTCTAGCATTATTTTGTATAACTTTATCTTTAGCATTCTTAATTTTTTTCATATTTCCACTTTATAATCCTCTATATCATAGGTTATCGTTTATAGTGCCATGAATATTGCATTAATTATTGATACTGTCTATTTACTCGCCTTTAGAAAAAAGATATAATTTCGTCAAAAAGCGTAGTTTCTATATTTATTACACAAATTAGAATTAAAAACCTTATGTAGCCTGAATATAAGTGATATTTATGGCATCAAAAGCAGTTAGAAATGAGATTGCTTTAGTAATAAACTATAAAAACCAGAATAGAAATAGCTTTAATTCTCTTTTAGGAGCATTGGAGGCCAATCCAGATATAGATATTGACATCTTCTTTGCTCCCACAGAAAACGAAATGACATCTTTTCTTAAGCAAAATCTAAGCGTTTATAAAAAGATTATATTTGCATTTTCATTTTTCACTTGCCATACAAAGAAGATTGCAGATACAGTTTATAACATATTAGAAGTAAGAAGGAATCTAAATGCAGATAAAAAAGTGATGCTGATCGCAGGAGGACCGCACCCATCAGGTGATCCAAGAGGTACCTTAGATATAGGATTTGATATTGTGTTCATAGGCGAAGCTGAGGATTCATTTCCGAATTTTTTAAGAGCAATAATGAACAATTGGGATTTTTCACAAATAAAAGGTTTGATGTTTAAAGAGGGAGACGGATATGTATTTACTGGCAAATCTAAGATGATAAATTTGGATGAATTTCCTCCCTTTTCAATAAAACATCTAAAGTTTGGTCCCATTGAAATAACGAGAGGCTGTCCATTTTGTTGCTATTATTGTCAAACGCCACAATTGTTTGGAGCGAAAGTAAGGCATAGGTCAGAAGATGTTGTTTTGGGGTGGGTTAAAGAAATGAGAAAACACAAGTTACGCGATATAAGATATGTATCGCCCGATGCGTTTTCATACGGCTCTTTGGATGGAAAAAATATGAATATAAATGCATTAGAATCTCTTTTTTCCAATGTATATGAAGAAATCTGGCCCAATGGAAGGCAATTTATAGGCACTTTTCCTTCAGAAGTAAGGCCCGAACATGTTACAGAAAATACTGTGGACATAGTTGTGAAATACGGATCAAATGACAATATTATATTGGGAGCGCAGACTGGAAGCGAAAGGCTCCTTAAACATATAAATAGGGGGCATAACATTCAAGATGTTTACAATGCAGTAAATATCTGTATAAAGAGAAAGATAACCCCCCATGTTGACTTTATATTCGGTCTCCCTGGAGAAGATGAAGAAGATGTTGATCAAACAATCTTCATGATAAAAAATCTAATTGCAATGGGGGCATTGATTCATGCGCATAAATTTTCGCCACTCCCCCAAACAGTTTTCGCCAAAGAAGAGCCAAGCAGAATAGATGAAACATTGAAAAGACTTTTAGGACAGCTGAGTAAAAAAGGAGTATTGTATGGGAGTATAAACAATGCGTAAATACTGTAGCTGTTTTCACATTTGGTTTTCTTTCCCATCGTCCCTTGTTTTTTGTTTGTTTTCGTTTATCCAATCAGTTACCTTTTCTTCCTTTTTCCCAACTTTAGTAAGTTCTTTTTCTATATTTGAGTTTATTCCGTCTTTCTTCTCTTCCAAATTTTTGCCACTGAGAAGCAAGATTGAAATCGAAATGCTCGCATTATAAATATTTAGTAGATTTATCATTTCTATTTTACCTTCTGCGGCTTTAGAAATTTTTTCTACGGTTCTTAAATCAATAACATCATTTAATTTCTTTTTTACAATATTTGAATCAATCATTGAGTTTAAGGAAACAAATTCAGTTAGTATGTCGATCAATTTATTACTAAACCTAAGAAGCGCTTCTTCAGATGGAGTTTGATTTATTTCTTTTTTGAATCCATTATATGCTTCAGTTCTTTCTCTATACCTTTTGATCTTTTCCTTAAACCTTTTTTTCCAATCTTCCTTTTCATTTATCTTTTCTATTTTTGAGATTTCTATCAGCATTAGAGTTGCGATTTCTCTTATCTCTTCTGAAGGATGCGATTTGGCGGCCCATACTATCGGAGCGCAATAATTTTGTGATAAATGCAATTCAAAGAAAGCAGTAAGTATATCTTCTGCCAATTCGGACTCTTTTTTCAATTCTTCAGCGAGCATTTCTCGTATCAGATAAAGCTCCTCTTTATTCTTTGTTGTTTTTGCGATTCTTGTTAACTCACTGACGGCTTCTCTTCTTTTGCTTAAATTGTTTGATCTAAGTTCACTTATGTATCTCTCTGGATTCTTGCTTAGATTCTCAATATTCATTTCCATAATTTTTTGGTCCTGTTGGATTTTCCTTTTGAGAAATTTTTGCATTATTTCTGCTCTTTTTATAAGCTGTTTGCTTTCTTTTATGACTTTTGAATTTTCTTCTTTTATTCTTTGGCACATTTCTTTTATCTCATCAAACCATTCTTTTTCCATAATAAAAAAACGAAATTTTGATATATAAACCTTATTCCTATGTCATAATGCAATGCACCATAAAACTTGAAGCGTGGCATTTCAAGATTTATAAACTAATCATTAAAACTATTTTTGGTGTTTCTATGGTGATAGAATTTTTGGATTCGGACTCTGGTGAAGTAAATGATGAATACATTTCAAGAGAATCTAAATCAAAGCTGTATTCCCGGCGCAGATGGGATGAAAGATGGGGACCGTTCAGGAATAAAAGTTGGGATGAATTCTCTAAATTAAAAATCGAAGAAAAACTGCCCCTATTTTCAAGAGAAGGAAGACAATATGACATTTTATTTGCTCAACAATTTGATCGCATTGCATTAGATCATCTTTGCTCTGTTGCAGATAAGCTCAGAGAAATAACAAAGACAAAAGATGGAGACAGATTTGTATCAGACCTTCTATTCGATAAGCGTGCTATACTTGTATTTAATCAACCTTCAAGCAGAACGTTCTTATCTTTCCAAAATGCCTGCCATATTTTAGGTATGAAGACTTCAGAAATAAGGGATGTTTCAACATCTTCTTTCGCAAAAGGCGAATCTCCATTAGATTCTATAAGAACCTTTGCAAGTTATGTCCATCTAATGATAATGAGAATGAAAGAGGATGGATTTGTAGAAAAGGCAGCATGGCACCTCAACGCAGAGACAAACAGGCCGATTCCAATCATTAATGCTGGATCTGGTACGGATCAGCATCCAACACAGGCCTTGCTTGACATCTATACTATGACAAGACTGCTAGAGGGAGGAATAGATGGGAAGAACATAGTGATGGTTGGAGACTTGAAGAGAGGAAGGACAGTAAGGTCTCTTTCGTATCTAATGAAGAATTACAAGGATGTTCATATCACCTATGTCTCTCCAGAGGAATTCAGAATGGGACTTGATATACTTGAATTCTTAAGGAAGCATAACATTCCATATACTGAAACATATGACTTTCTGTCTGCAATAAAAGATGCAGACGTCATATACATGACAAGAATCCAGGATGAATATGACAAGAATGGAGAATCGAGGAAAGTTGATTACAGCCAGTATTACTTTAAGCCAACTCATTTACAAAAAATCAAACCATCCTGCATAATCATGCATCCGCTCCCGAGAAGGGATGAGATAGATCCGATGGTCGACAGGGATGAAAGAGCAGTATACTGGAGACAAGAGAGAAATGGAATGTGGATAAGGGCAGCATTGATTGCATACCTATTCAAAGTCGATTCTGCGATCATGGAATTCAAGCCAAAGCAGTAATACTTTTTTCTAATTTTTTCACTTTTTTCGAATTAAATTTATATTTTTTTCGAATATAGTTACATTATGATGCCGAGAATGCCACATGTTACATGGGAATTTGTCCTCGAAAACGTTGAGGACATTAAAAAATTATCCGATAGGGATTTTATAGAAAAATTTGTAATTGAATTTTGCAAAGAGTTTGAGCTGACAGTGCTAGAGCCTAGGCTAAATTATCAATTCAAAGGAGAAAAACCGGAAGAAAATGGAATAACCGCTTTTTATATTCTTTCGGAAAGCGGCATTCATATTCAGACCTGGCCAGAATACAAATACGGTTTCATAGACGTATTTTCATGCAAACATTTTGATGAAAAGCTAGCAACAAAATTCATAAGAAAGGCATTTGGAAGAGGAAATTATCACTATGATATAGTTTGGAGAGGAACTATTTTTAATGATATAAAAGTTAAAGACGCAGTACTCGACAATCAAAATATCGTGCAACAGCTTAAACAAAAAGAGTTATTAGAGAAGAATCAGGATAAGAATTCCATCATTAGAGAAAAAAGAATAAGAATAGACAGATATAAATTAAAAGAATAAAATATCAACTAACCAATTAATGCAAATTATTGGATGATAAAATGGAAACTAGAAAATGTCCGTTATGTAAAGGAGAAATGCGACAGGTGAATGAAAATCCACCTCCAAATATTTGGATCTGCAGTAAGTGTGGATATAAGATTAGTGAGGAATAATCTTCTAAAAGAAAAGTATTTAATACAGAAAAGCATTACTAAATTATGGAACCCTTTGTGGCAGAGTATGTTGGTTGGCTGGAAAGAGAAAATAGATGGCTTTTCAACAGATTAATCGAATATTCTACTACGATGAAGGGAAGACTTAAGGTTTCTTTTCTTTTTAATGCTTATCAGCCTAGATGCAACAGACTTTTCAAAATTGAAAAGCCGATGCTTCCAGACAATGAAAATCCATTCTTTCATTCTCTTTATGAAAAAATCAAATCACATGGTATTGAAAGAAAAATAAGAGACAATCTTATTGCAATTGCATTGATCGATTGCTATGTTCCCATAATAACTGTTGCAGAGCAATTTCCAAGCTCAATCACTATTGCATTCCCTCAAGTAACCCTTGACGGGATCAGGAATAGATATCCTGTTTTTATAGATAAACTTTCACAATATTATTTAAATGGATCCATAGATGTAGGCATATCCTCATATCATCATTCGTTTGCACCTCTCTTAGATGAAAAACTACTTTACCAAGAATATAGCGCATCTCTTTCTGCATTCTTATCGTATATCCGTTTGCAGAAAAAACAGATTTCTATTCACATTCCAGAATGTGCAGTCTCCCCTTCTTTAATGACTACTCTTGCAAAAATTCAATCAGAGAATTTCATTGATTTTGTAACAGTTCTTGATTCAGATTACCATAACCAGAACGGCTTCTATGACATTGGAAAATTAAACAGAATCAGCTATTTCGCAAACGGAAAGATTTCAAATATGAATGTTTTATTCAGCAACAATCACTTTTCACGCAAGCTCTTTTCATTCCCACCTCATTCAGATCCTAAGGAAGTAGGATTCTGGTATTTCACAAGGCTTTTCGAAAGCGTTGCTAAACCACAGCCCTATCCTTATTGGGATAAGATGAAATCTGGAGAAGAAATAAGATTCACAATCCATACAGATGCAGAAACAATAGGCTTTTACGTGCAGGAAAGAATTTATTCTCTTTATCTTATGATTCACTTGATGAAAAATTTTGATATTGGCTTTAATTTTGTTTCAGATTTTAGTGAAAACGAAATAGTAAGCAAAAACAGCATCGAACCGCTTCTTTATAAGACATGGGATATGGAAACATGCGGAAGCACTAACAGATGGATAAAAAGAGATTTTAATAGTTCATCTCAATTTTTCCTCACCGCAAAAGAGATATTTCCGCATCTCTTGGAAAAACTTTCAGAAAAAGAAGAGCAAATGGATAGAAAAGAGAGAAAAAGGCTTTGGATTGCAAAAATGAGATGGGCAAACGCACTGACATCATGTCCACACTGGTGGACCGAGCCCAACAGCATTGCAGGAAAGCAATTTGCTAGAGATGTTATAAACGCTGGAAAGCAGATACGAGAATTAGAACACCATCTTCCTGCGGATTACAAAGAAATATTAAATGCAACAAAAAGAATGGAGGAACATCCATTTATAAAGAAGGCACTTGCTTAAAACACCCTAAACACGTAATCGTAGCGATAATGTCATTGTTTTCCGCTGCGTTTGTTTTGTTTTGTTCTCCAGTATTTATGTTTGTTTCTGTGTGGCGCATATCCTCGTTCTGCAGCTCCCCCCTTCCTCATTCTGTGCAGGTCAAATGCTGTGAGCTTCTCTTCCAAAGAGTAGTCATCGTCCTCTCTCGGAGCTTCTATTTCCTTCGTTTCATGCGGCGTTCCTTCGATTTCTTCTTCATTTACGAATATTCCTATATTTCTTTGCATCATCTTGAAGTCATGCAGTTCTTCGGGCGTCACCAATGTTATAGCCCTTCCTTCCTTTCCAGCCCTGGCAGTCCTTCCAATTCTATGCGCATAGTTATTCGGATCCATTGGAATGTCATAATTTATTACATGTGTTATTCCGCTTACATCTATTCCTCTTGCAGCTATATCTGTTGCGATCAAAATACGGATATGCTTTTCTTTGAAAATCTGCATTACCTTATTTCTTCTACTCTGTGAAAGATCTCCATGAAGAACTATATTCTTCTTTCCTCTTCTTGCCAGTATGCTTCCAAGCCTGTCAGCCCAGAATTTAGTCTTAGTGAATATCAAGCATAGATCAAATCTTTCTCTGTCCAGTATTTTAATTAATGCATTGATTTTTTCTTTCCTATCAACAACAATATAACTTTGCTTTATCTTGTCTATAGGAACCGCATCGCTGCTGACATTTAATGTCTCAGGATGATTCATGTATTCCTTTGCAAGCAGTTTTATCTCTTCAGGCATAGTTGCAGAGAACAGAAGGGTCTGCCTTGTTTTTGGAGTATGGTTTATTATGAATTTGACATCGTCTATGAATCCCATGTCCAGCATTCTGTCAGCCTCGTCAAGGACCAGAGTCTGCACCCTGTCCAGATTCAGAATGCCGCGTTTTATCATGTCTATGACTCTTCCAGGGGTTCCAACTACAACATGCGCCCCTTTCTTAAGCATGTCTGACTGAACATTTATAGAAGCCCCACCGTAGACTGTGACTATTGAAAAATTTCTATAGTGCTTTGCAAGTTTCTTTATTTCATTTGTAACCTGCAGTGCCAGCTCTCTGGTCGGGACAAGTATAATGGATTGGACTGATCTGTCATGGAGATTTGTCTTTTCTATTATATGGATTCCGAATGCAGCAGTCTTTCCGCTTCCCGTTTGTGCCTGCGCAACTAGATCAATCCCTTGTGCAAGAAGCGGAATCGCATCCCTTTGTATCGGCGAGGGCTCCTTGAATCCCATTTCTTCTATTGCATCTAGGGTTTCTTTTTTCAATCCTAGTTTTGCAAACTCGCTTTCAATTTCATTTTCTAAATCACTTTTCAATTTATCTACCTTGTTTAACTGTATTTCACTATTAATCGATTAGAATAGATATTATTAAATGTATTTGTAATTTAGTATAACGAGTCCCAGTTAAATGTCAATATGAATGGAATATAAATCTTTTTAAATATTCAATTCAAATGAATGATGTGATAGCATGCGCATTATAAGTCGTAACCTAGGTAAAATTTTCGCAATATTATTTTTATTCTCTTTTGTTAGTTTAGTATCTTCTGCATCAGATATATTTATATCTGGAGATTTCAACCATCCTGCTGCATGTGGGGATGTAGACATCAAATATACAATCTCTCTTTATGAAGACAATTCAAAGGTGACAGGAACTTTCAATGCTTACGGCTCCCGTTGTAGAGTAGATTCATTTTATAATTTATTTGATTGTGTTTGGTCCGGAAGCGGGACAAGTTGTAATGTAAGATGTAGAGAAGTAACTCAAGATGATTTACTCTCTTTGCTAACTACAGAAAAAGAATCTATATCTGGTTCTTTAACTGGAAAGATAGAAAATAATCAGCTGATAGGTTCAATAACTATCAGTGGTCTTGGAACAATGAATATAGTGGGAGACATAGTGCAAGACAGTGCATCTGGAAAAATCAGTTTTTCCTCAACATTCAAAAGCGATTTTACTTGCGAGCCAAATGTATATGTTGATGGAACAATGACTGGAACAGGTATTAGAAGGGAAAGAGTAGTGAAAACGAACGTTCAAGAAGAAAATATGGTTATAGCAGGGGTTTTCAACACTCCTGATGCATGCAGAAACTTTCCGATACGTTATACTTTGACACTCAATAAAAAAGGAGATAATCTAACAGGTAATTTTTATGGAGAAGCTTGGAAATGTAGTATTTCCGGTGATTTTTGTTCTAAAGTTAAATGCAGATATGTGTCTTCCCGTCATTGTGAGCCAGATCCGATAATGGATAGTGAAAGCGTACGTGACTCAATAATTAAAAAGAGCGTAGAGATAGTATCTGGTAGTGTTTCTGGAAATGTTCAAGGTAATAATCTTAATTTAGTTATACATACTCAATTTGGAGATTTGTTCGCATCAGGATCAGTGTCATCAGATCAAAATGGAAAGTTAACATTTGCAGGAAATATAGATAGCAGAATTACCTGCGAACCAGGTGTTTATGTTAGAGGATCAATTACAGGTGAAGGGTTAAAGAATGAAGTTGGACCTCAAACAGCAAAACTAGGTGAAAAATGCAGCGATTCAGTCAAATGTGAGGAAGGAGTATGTGCTAATGGGGTCTGTGTTAAAGAACCAACATGTTCAGGAAATTTAATATCCTGTGGGGCAAGCTGCTGTCTTTCTTCGCAAACATGTGATGCAACTACAGGATCATGCGTTCCACAATATTGTAAATCGCCCCTTACACAATGTGGAATTACCTGTGTTGATACAAGATCAAACATCCTAAATTGTGGCAGTTGTGGCACAACCTGTCCTATAGGTACTACTTGTGTTAATTCTGTTTGTGTAGATATTAATTTACTTATACTTCCAGATAGAACAAATTGCGGAGGTGTTGCATGCAGAGATGATGAGATTTGTTTGGATGATAGATGTACAAAATGTGAAGAAAATCAGACAAGATGTGAAAATTCATGTGTTGATCTAAACACAAGCAATTCCAATTGCGGTTCATGTGGAAATGTATGCAAATCTGATGAATTTTGTTCAAATGGAGCATGCATACCTTCGTCTTCATGTGTTTTGAATTCAATTCAATATATAAGATGTGGAAATGAATGCTGTGACTTGACACAATGGTGCGATCCAATCACTATGAAATGTACTCCTAAATTACCTTTGTATGAAAACATAACTCAGTGTGGTCCATTCTTAACAGATCTATCTTCTGATCAAAACAATTGCGGTACATGTTTTAATTCATGCAAGCCGGGAGAATCCTGTATTGATGGAAGATGCAGTGTTTTGGAAACATGTGGGAATGGAAGATGTGGAGAAAATGAAACATGCTCAAATTGTCCTCAAGATTGTGGTTCATGCATAGAGACTGGTTGCAGCGGAGAGTATCCAACTTTGTGTGGTGACAAATGTGTAAACACGCTTAACGATGCAGCAAATTGTGGTTCTTGCAATAACAAATGTCAAGCGGATCAGATATGTTCTGACGGAAATTGTATCGGGGTGCTCAATTCAAATTGCACAAGTGACAATGATTGTGCATATGGATCATGCATTGATTCAACATGTCAATTAAGCAATTGTATCACAGATTCTGATTGCAGATCTAATGAATACTGTAATACAAACTTAGGAGTGTGTGAAGGAGGATGCATCACTTCACCAGATAATTGCTATGAAATAACAGGTTTGCCAAGCAGTTGCGATCCAGCAACAAGAGATTGTATTGCATTCTCCTGTCCAGCAGGAACAGTGTTATTTAACAATACATGCCTACAGATTACATTAGATTCCTGTAACCAAAGCCAAGAATGCAAGAGTGATATATGTTATAATGGAAACTGCTTATCCACAGACAATCCTATTCAACCAACTCAAACAGTTGTTAGTGTAGGTAAGCCTGCTTTCGGAAGCTCAGCAGGAGGAAAGGCATCTCCTCAGCTTTTATCAGTGCAGGAAAATCCAGCTGCATCTGACATATTTTATTCATTGTTCCAAACCTCAAAGACAAGACTATTGGCTTACGATAGCTGCCTTAGAGGTTCTATATGTTCATCATCAGCTGACTGCTGCGGAGCTCCATGCTTAGATTCAAGATGCGCATGCTCTAATTCAGCATGCACAACCACAGCTGATTGCTGTTCAGGATATTGTGAAAATGGAAAGTGCAGCTCTACACCTGCACAAAAACTATCCTTATTCAGTGCATTAACCAGTCCTAACCTTGGATGTGCAGGCTTGATAGAGGAATGCTCACCAGATGAAAAGACATGCATCTCATTATGCAACG
>JAVZCX010000008.1:25125-26274 GCA_038874185.1 Candidatus Micrarchaeia archaeon | reverse complement strand
CCCAATTGAAGATTTGCAAGAGGAATTCTAACCAAATACCTAGCTTCAAGTGGACTTGCCCTATTAAGAAGATCGGAAAGAAGCTTTATTTTCTTGTCTTGGCTTCCTTCACCTGTTGTCTTTGCTATCTTTAACAAAGAATCAAAAACTCCCTCTACAGTCAATGGTTCTGTGGAAAGAGCTGTCTGTTTCTTTTTTTCAACTAATTTTTCAGCTGCAGTACCTAGGTCCCCTGTCTTCCTGAATGTGGCTTCAACCTGTGATATTGTATAACCTGTAGAATTAGAAATTGCTTTTTCAACAAATTTTTCACCCATTCCTACCTCTATGCCTTCAAATGGCGGGGCAACTCTCCCTTGTAAAAGATAGATTAGTTTCTGAATATTATTTTTGTCTGCCTTCTTGAAAAGTTTTGAAAGAATCTCTATCATTGCTAACCTGCTTGATGTTTTTTCTAGCTCACTTGCAGTTTCAGCAAATTCTGAAAAATCCATAAAACTAGTTGATTATAAAAATTTAAAAAATCAACACTGATCTTGCAAGTCTATAGTTTTATTCCCAAATTAAAGAGGAATTTCCCTCTTTTTATTAATTCCTCTCCATCCACAATAACAGTAGGTTCTAAAACCACAAAATCCTCGTGTATTGGGCACTTGCTCTTTCCTGCTCCAAATGCAAAATGCACGGAGCCAAAAATTTTCTCATCATGTAAAGTGTTTCCTATCGGATTTCTGATGAAAGGATTGGTGCCTATGCCAAGTTCTGAAATATTCAAGCCGCATTCTCCTGCATTCAATTGATTCATAACATACTTACTTGCGCCAGTATTCCATCCAACTATCTTTCCATTCTCAACTTTTATTATTGCTTTATTTTTAGGATGGATTTCATTTCTCCACCGGTCTATTGCGATATTTCCATCGCAAGATGATATGAATGAATAAACCTCTCCAAAAGGTACGTTTATCAATGCTCCAGGGTAAGATGCATCTCCATTGTCGCTGAAATCGAATTTACTATCTGAAATATTTATCTCAACCATAGTTCCAGAAGGAGAAAAAACTTTTGCTGTCTTTGAGTTTTCCAACTTCTTTTCAAGCTTAGAATTTATTCTTTTAATAACTGATATGTCAACTTCTAAACCTTTGA
>JAVZCX010000008.1:0-24452 GCA_038874185.1 Candidatus Micrarchaeia archaeon | reverse complement strand
CATTTGAAAAGCAGAATATAGATAGAATAATTGAGCAGTCAGTTACATCTACAAAGAATTCTGCAAAGATAGGAGATAAGATTGAATTTTCAAGAGAAAAATCTGAAAGATCAAGATACGGAGTGAAGGAAAAGAAAAAAATAAGTGAGATTGGAATAGATGAAAAGATTGAATTTGTTAGAGAAATAGAAAGAGGGCTCTTAGATTCAAAAGCAAAGATATTTTCTAGTACTTTTTATTATGTTGATACCATTACAAATAAGTACTACTTAAATTCAGATGGAAGTATAATAGAAAGCAAGATTCCAAGAATAGATCTATTCTATAGTTTTACAATAAAAGAGAATAATCAAAGCGTGCAAAGGCATTGGCAATATGGAATTGCTGGAGGATTTGAAAAAATAGAAAAGATGAGAGTAGATGAAAAAATAAAAAATGAAGCAACTGCATTAAAAGATAACTTAATCAATGGGATTTCACCACCAAAAGGAGAAATAGAGGTTATTGTATCTCCTGAAATTTCAGGTATAATGGCCCATGAAAGTGTAGGCCACCCATATGAAGCAGATAGAATTTTGGGAAGAGAAAGTGCGCAGGCAGGAGAATCGTTTGTAACAAAAGATATGCTTGGAATGAAAATCGGCAGTGAGATAGTAAATGTAGCTGACGACCCGACACTCTCAGATTCATTTGGATATTATCTTTACGATGATGAAGGTGTTAAAGCAAGAAGAAAAATACTTATAAAAAATGGAATAATCAATGAATTTCTGCAGAATAGAGAAAGTGCAGCCAAGTTTGGAATAAGAAGCAATGCGTCTGCAAGAGCATCGAACTACTCTGTAGAACCGATAATAAGAATGTCGAACACTGTTGTGCTTCCCGGTGATTGGAAAGAAGAAGAAATGATTAGAGAAACAAGATATGGAATATACATGAAAAGTTTTATGGAATGGAACATAGATGACAGAAGATGGAACCAAAAATACAAAGGAAGTGAGGCTTACTTGATAGAGAATGGAAGAATAACAAAACCTGTAAAAGGTCCAACAATAGAAATAACAACTGGAACATTATGGAAATCAGTAAATGCAGTAGCAGACAACTTTGAGCTCCATGCTGCAACATGCGGAAAAGGAGAACCAATGCAAGGAATACCTGTATCCATGGGCGGAGCATCCATGAGGATGAAGATAAAGATGAGATAAACCAAATATAATCAAAATAAATAGAAAAATGATTAATGTATTTAAAATGAATTATCGAAATGTGATCTTATGAAAAATGAGATAGAAAAAGAGATGGAGTCTCTAATTCAGAAAACAAACAAAGTAATGAAAGAATTAAAGAGAGAAGGTGCTGATGATGTTGTCTTACATGCAGGAATAGGAAATTACCAGCAAACAAAATTCGTAAACAATAAAATAGTAAAGAGTGATTCCTCTATTTCCAAATCATTGTATCTGTTCTGTAATTGGAGAGGAAAGATAATTGAAACGACAATAAAAGATACAAGCGAAAAGGGAATAAAGTGCACGTTGGATAATATAAAAAGATATACAAGACACATACCTGCAAATGAAAAATTCCTAGGTATAGCGCAAGGTCCTTTCAAATATAAGAAAGAAAAATATGATAAGAAAATAGAGAACGCATATGAAATTCATGCTGATGTTTTAGAAAATGCAATAAATTCTGCGATTGAGAATGGATCGGAAAGAAACAGTGGTGTATTTGAAACAAGTTTTTCCTCAGAGTATCTTCTTACTTCTGGAAAATGCGAGGCAGAAGGAAAAGACAGTAGTGTATATCTATCTTTCAGAGCTCTCTGCGATAAAGACTCTTCTGGACATAAAGTATATTCTGGAAGAACTACAACAAATATAAACCCAACAAAAATTGCAAAAGAGGCTGCACAATTTGCAGTTCAATCAAAAGGAGAAAAGAAGGAAATAGAAGGGAAGATGGATGTTCTATTCGAACCTCTTCCTTTAGCAATAATCCTTGAACATATAGGTGATGCAACCTCTGCCTTCGAAGTTGAAACTGGAAACTCTTTTCTAGTAGATAAATTAGGGAAAAAAGTTGGAAGTGAAATCTTCACTTTGATTGACAATCCTACTTATGAAGATGCATATGTATATTCAACATTTGATTCGGAAGGTGTACCGACTAGAACTAAAAAACTCATTGAAAATGGAATATTAAAAACATACATTCATAATACATCAACAGCAAAAAGACACAACACTGAAACCACTGGAAATGCTGGTTTAATAAACCCGCATCCTTGGAATATAGTATTGAAAAAAGGAAATTACTCAGTTGAAAAATTAATAGAAAATGTAGACAAAGGAATATATGTAACCAATGCTTGGTACATGAGATTCCAAAATTACTTTACTGGCGAATTCTCAATATTGCCTAGAGATGCAACCTTCTACATAGAAAATGGAGAGATAAAACATCCAATCAAAAATGTAAGAATAAATTCAACTCTTGAAAATATAATGCAGAACACAGAAATGATAGGTAAAAATATTGAAAAGATCCATTCATGGGAGGTACATGGTTCTGTCATAACTCCCCCTATATTGGTCAAAGACATAAATATAACAAGACCTATTGATTAAAATTAAGATAGAAAAAAAAGTAAAAAATAAAAAGCCTGGATGCGTACTAATATAGTGATTTTTGTGAGCGAATATAACAAATGGGAGAATAGGCAGAATAACATCCATCATAGTGACAAATCTTCCCATAGTAATTATTGTAATTCCAAGCAGAGGGATGACAGAGGAATGCATTTCCTTCAGATGCATCCAAAAAGGGAAGAGATACAAAGACCTAAAAACAATTCAATAAATATTTATAAAAAACTAAATGCTAAACAGATAGAGTCGAGAATCAAAGAAGGTTTGAAAAGGCTTGAGAGATGTAGATTCAAATGGCAAAGATTAGAAGGTTTGAAATTGATTGAAAGTGTAATTAGACAGGAAAATCTAGAGGAAAATACTTATCATAAAATAAAATACATTCTCTATAAATTTTCAGATGATACTAGCGATACAGTTTCATTTAAATCAAAGGCACTAATTTCTGAATTAGAAAGAAAAAGCCAAAAGAGTGAAACAAAGGAAAAGGAAGAAAATAAAGAAATAAACAAATAATAAATAGGCAAATAATTGAAATCGAAAGAACGATTTTTAATCATGGTGTCAGTCTATGCATATCTCTTGGGAAGAGTGTGCATTCTCTTATGTTTTTCTGTCTTGTTATCGCCATAGTAACTCTCTGCAACCCCATTCCAAAACCAGCATGTGGTGGCGCTCCTGATTTGAATGCATTAAGATAGAATCCGAAGTTCTCAGGATTCATTCCTTTTGCTCTTATCTGCTTTTCAAGAAGCTCTGGAATATGTATTCTTTGAGCTCCAGAAGACATCTCCACTCCTTGATACATCAGGTCATAGGAATTAGATATCTTCGGGTCTTCTTCATTAGGCATCGAATAGAATGCTCTGACTGCAGTAGGATATTCTGATATTATATAGGCTTCTTCACCTATTATCTCAAAAAGCTTTCTCTCTTCGTCTCTTCCAAAATCAGTTCCCCATTCAAATTTCATTCCATGCTTGTTCAGCATGTCAACTGCCTCAGTATATGTATAGATATTCAGTTTCTTTGGAACGTTTAAGTCCACTTTTAATTCTGCCAAATCTTCAGAGTTTCTTTCTTTGACTGAGGAGAGAATATGTAAAAATGTTTCTGAAAGTATTTTCATTGCTAGATGATGGTCTGCAAATCCTATTTCAGCATCCATTCCTGTAATTTCATTAAGATGAGCGGTTGTATTATGTTTTTCAGCCCTAAAATATTGTGGGGTCATAAAAACTCTTTCCATTCCACCTATAACTGCAAGCTGTTTATACAGTTGTGGAGATTGGGAAAGAAATGCTTCCTTGTCGAAATATATAACAGGAAATACGTCTGCTCCCCCTTCGCTTGCTGCTGCAATTAAAGATGGAGGAATTATTTCTTCGAAATCTAATGATGTTAATTTCTCCCTAAATGCTCTCAATATAGTTGATTGTATCTCAAATATTGCCTGGACTCTTTTTGTCCTAAGGTCGATATGTCTGTTATCCAATCTTACATCTAAATCTGCTTCAACATGAGAAGTTGGATCAACAGGAAGTTGGATGGAAACCTTATTTAGAATCTTTATTTCAGAAGGAATTATCTCCACACTTTTTGGAGCCTGAGGGGATGCTTTAACCTTTCCTTTAAGAGAGATAACTGTCTCTTTCGGTAGAGAAATTAAGTCAAAAACTTCATCTGAAACAGCACCTTTCTTGCCTATGACCTGAATCAGACCAGATTTATCCCTTAATATAAGAAACCTTATCTTTCCATGGTCTCTTGTTTCGTGAACCCATCCTGCAAGTTCCACTTCTGAATCATTCATTTCTGGTTTTACTTGTGATGTATATATTCTCATAAACTCACTTCTTTTGGTTTTTTGAATTTGCATTATACGAGTACAACTGCACATACAAATGATAAACATTATGGAAATATAAAATTATGAAAGGTAATAAATAAAAACATAAAACTAAAAAAAGAAAATTTAGAGTTTTAATTCTGCGCTGCTACCTGGGTTTCTTGCTAAAACTATCTCTATTGTAGAAACCTTTGTAGGAGCTCCTGATGCAGTCTTCATATCCTCAGTAGATGTTCTTATGCTCTTGATTGAAACATCCTGGAGGAATTTGTTCTTTACTATTTCTGCAGCATCTACAGCTCTTGAGATCACTTTTCCTCTTGCCTTCAGGGTGACTTCATTTGCGCCTGCATTGAATTGAGTAACTACTGCAAGCACGTAAGCCATGACTCCTTTCTTGCTTACATACACTATGTTACCTGTTGCCTGCACTGGCTGACCTGAAGGTGCTCTCTGTTCAGCTGTCATTTCCTCTGTTTCTTCAAATTCTGTTGCTTTCTCTTCTACCATACTATCACTCTTGTTGCTTTTAGACAATAATCAAGGAAGCTAATCCTTAGACCTAGATTGCCTGTATTCCTTGACTATCTTTTCTATAGATAAAGTTGTGTCTTCATTTTTTAAATCTTTCTCTTGTTCAGGTCTGGTATTAGTTTTAGATCCTTGATTGGAATGGGCATTGCTTGATGGAAATGTATCATTTTTCTCATTGCTTTTTGCTTCTTTTCCTTTCATTGAATCGATTATTCTATACAAATGCTTAATCTTGTTGTTTTTCATCTTTATGATTCTCTTTAATCTCCTAATTCTCATGTCTTTTGAAAACAGCAAAGACTGAGTTGTTTTATCAATACCTTGGCTTTTTTCATTCTTAAGAGACTTTATCTCTTCCTCAAGAACAGAAAGCCTTGCCTTTAGACGTATGTTTGACTCAAGAAGTCCTATGATTGTGTCTCTATCGCTTTCTCTTCTATCGATAGTTTTGATTACAGGCGGAGCTTCTGGAAGTGTTTTCGCATACTCTATTATCTTTTTATATTCATCGTCAACAGGGACCAATGCTTTTATTGCGTCATCCACTCTCATTCCACTTAATGCATATCTCTTAACGTCCTCTTCAATTTTTGAAAGACCTTTGTCCCTAAGAGTTCTTTCTATCCATCTTAATTTATTTGCATTCTCCTTAAAAAACGATAAAACACCCATTATTGCATCTCTTTCGTGAACTGAACTAAATTTATAGCTGGATGTTTCAGTTGTCTTGGAAATATCACTTATTGTTGTTTTTGGATAGTAGAGTCTTGCATTAAAATAAGATGCAATTTGAGTAACTAATTGTGGAGGTGGATTGACATCTGAAGCTACAACTATGGGATTGCCATACTTCGAAATCTCACTGACTGCTGCCTCTTTTCCTTTATCAGTTATAGTTGAGCTGTGTATAAGATTCGCATTAAGATCGAATATTGCGATTCCTATATATGTTCCTGGATCTACTCCCACGATGATAGGTCTCATCAAATCAAAAATAATTAGACAAAAATTAATTTTAATCTATGCTTTACTTGATTACTATGTAAATGTTCTGATGGTCACTCGTCATCCTCATCTTCCTGTTCTTCCTCAGCAGGAGAGATCTCTTCCGAAACTATTTTTGGAGAATCTGAGCCTGAATCTGGAACCAGCTTTATACTCAATATCTTTGAACCCAATCTTGTCTTTGCCACACCTAGCGCAGTATCAGCACTTGTAATAACTGCATCATTGTGGGAGACTACAATGAATTGAGTATCTTTTGAAAGTGATTTAACAAGCTCGGCAAATCTCTTGCTATTTTCCTTGTCTAGCGCAGCCTCCACTTCATCAAGTATGTAGAACTTAGATGGCTTGTACATATGGATTGCAAAAACAAATGCAATGGTAAGGAGTGATTTTTCACCACCAGACATTCCTTCTATATGGCGCTGTTTCTTTCCTACCTTCATGATTATGTGCAAACCTCCTTCAAATGGATTTGCTTCATTTTCAAGAGCAAGCGTAGCTTCATTTCCGAATAAAGAAAGTGCCATTTTCTGGAAGTGCTTGTTAACCTCCACAAATGTTGCCATAAATATCTCTTTCTTTCTCTTCTCTATTTCCTCTATCATACTTAGTATAGAATTCTTCTCATTTGATAAGATTTCTACTTTTTCTTTTATGACCTTGAATTCTTCATATTTTTCTTTATATGTTTCTGGAGCCTTTAGATTGACAGAACCCATTCCGTTGAGTTCTAACTCAACTTCTCCTAATCTATTTTCAAGTTCTTCTTTCTTCATGTTTAATGGCTCTACATCTTTATATTGGTCGGCTTCAACCTTCAAATCTGCAAGTCTTGTTTGAAGCGTTTCTTTTGAAACCTCTAATCTTATTTTATCCTCTTTCAATCTTTCCTGTCTCCTGATCAATTTTCCTCTTTCCTGATTAATAAGATCCATTTCATCTTGAATTGCCTTACTTTCCGCATACAGCTTTTCTAATTCCTTGCTTGCATCTTTTATCTTTTCCTCTTTTACTTCTAATTGCTTAGTAATCTGCTTTAGCTTTGAATTCAGTTCATTTATCGCTTTCTTTACTTCATCTCTTTCTGCAGTCAATTTTTCTATTGATGATTTCACAGCAGACAATCTTTCTTCAAGAATTATTGAATCCTGACTTTTTAGCTTTTCTTCAAGGGCAGATAATTCATTTGAATACTGCATTATTTCATTATCCAATCTTGCTATTTCTTTTTCTCCTTCTCCCTGCTCAATTGCAATCCTTATCCTTGCCTTTTCACCTTCTAAGTTTAATACTTCTCTTTCAAGCTCTTGCAGATCTAGTTCTTTTTCTGAAAGCAGTCTTTTTATCTCTGAAAGATCCTCGTTAGAAACTGCTCCCATTTCTATCTCTATCTCTTTCTTTCTTATCTCGTCCTTAGCAATCTGTTTCCTTAATATGGCCATCTGCTCATTAAGATTGTACAATTGAGAGATGTGACTTTCTCTCGTGGTTTTTAATTCGCTTAATTCCTTCTCTATTTGGTTAGATTTCAATGAATCTCTAAGCGATCTTTTTATAGAGGTACCACCAGAGACAACTCCTGATGTTTCTGCAATGTCTCCATCTAAAGTTACCATCCTAAGTCCTGGATGGGACTTGAAATCGTCAACTGAATTCACTATGTGCGTATTTCCAAAAACATAAAGGAACACGTTTGCAAACTTTTTGTCGAACTTTATCAGGTTTATTATTGAACCTAATGTTCCTTTCTGCTCTGATCCTTTTTCAGGAGTCTTGACATCTAAAGGTATGAATGTAGCTCTTCCAACATTGCTTTGCTTCATTCTTTTGATTATCTTTGTAGCTGTGTCCATGTCCTGAACCACTATATGGAATAATCTTTGTCCTGCTGCTGCTTCAGTTGCAATTGAAAACTTCTTATCAACATCATAGAGTTCTGCAACTGTTCCATATATTCCTGGTATCTCATCTTTTAGACTAAGTATGAATGAAATGGATTGCGGGATTGCATTCCCTGAACCTCTTGCAGCTGCGATCTCTTCCTTTAGCTCAAGTATCTTGGAATCCAATTCCCTGATTATAGAATTCAGCTCCTTCTCTTTCTTGAAAAGTCTTTCGAGCTCTACATTGTTTCTTTCTATTGTTGACTTTATTTCCTTCAATTCATTTACCATCTTCTTTTCATCTTTGTTGCCTGAGGAAACGTCTAGTTTCGCATTCAATTTTGCAATTTCTTCCTTAAGCTTTATCTCTTTCTTTCTAAGCTCATCAAATTTAACATCGAAAAGACCGAAGTTCTTTCTTTTTTCCTCCCATTCTGCAGCTACTTTTTTCTTCTGTTCATTTAAGCTGTCGATAAGCTTCTTTAATTCAACTGCTCTTGTTGCCGCTGCCCTCTTGGAACCTGTGAATGTAGACAGCTTTGACTCAATTTCAGTCATTTCTTGGGTTAGTTTTGTAATCTCTGAATCAAGTCTTTGCAGGTTTGCATCCTTCTCAAAGATAAGAGATTCGTTAAGCATCTTCTTGTTTCTAAGATCATCTACTTCTGCATAAATATTTCTTTGGTCTTTGGATGCAATCTTGTTTGCAATGTCGTTCCTGTTTGCTTCCAGCGTCTGGAGCTTTTTCTGGAATTCCTGCATTTGTTGTTCTATTTCTGCGAATTGCTTTTCAATCTCAGTAAGCTTCTTTACTGTGCTTTCAAATTCCCTTTCTTGTTTTGAGTACTGATTGAGTATAATAGTTCCTTTTAATCTTCTTTGCTCGTCTTTTAAAGCCATGTATTTCAAGGCTGCGTCTTTTTCCTTCTCCAGCTCCTGCAATATTCCTTCCCTTTCGTTCATTACGACTGCTGCCTCATTTAATCTTTGATCAACCTTGCTAAGTTCATTCATTGCTTCTTTTTTCTTTTCTTCGTATTCTGCAACTCCTGCAATCTCATCTATTACCTCTCTTCTTTGTTTCGCTGTGAATCTGACTATCTTATCAACTTCACCTTGAGCAATAACATTATGAGAGCTTACTTCTAAACCTTCAGAAGCAAGAAAGTCCATGACTACATTCTTTGTTGTTCTCTTTCCATTCAGCCAGTATGCTGTACCACCATTCTTCTTCAGTTTCCTTACAATTTCTATCGTCCCGTTTCCGTTATTGTCCTTAAGGATATCTTTATTCTTAACATTTGTAATCTTCATTGTAATTGAAGCCTTTTCTCCCCCACCGTGGATTAAATCATTTACGGATCTTGCTCTTAATGCTGAAAGGCTTGTTTCTCCGAATAGAAAACGTATTGCATCGCAAATGTTGCTATTGTGTACAAATATTCCCTCCGCAATAAAGTTGTGCGTCTCTTCTACAGCAAGATCATACACCCATTCCCTTCCCTTTACTTCTTCAATAGAGGTTATTACATCCCAAAAGACATCCGAATCAGAAAGCAATGATAACTGATTCCTAAGATTTGAATTTGGCAGGATCTTAACTAATTGCACTAATCCATCTCTGGTAGGATAGCATCTATCTTCGAAATAAGCACGTATCTTGCTCGGCTTGATCTGTTTTAATTTTCTATCTGTAAATCCTGCATCGCGAAGTGCATGGAATATTGTTTCGTTGATGTTGGGGATCAGATCTACATTGTTTCCGGGTGATTTGTTGGAATCCCTCATTCCAACCAATGCTTTATATTTATAATCTATTTTTGGAAAGATGTTTTTTGCAAAGTTCCGAATATTCTCCAAGCCGCTGATTGAAACCCTGTAATAAATTCTCTTTATTCCTTTTGAAGAATTAGTTGCTTTTTTATAAGAAGAATTAATTTTTGAAATGATGCCAAAATTCAAAAGTAAAAGACTAAGCTCTTTAGCAAACTGCTTACTTGCAGTATCGTATTCTATACTAAACCTGTTGCTTTCTTTTGCTGTGAAATAACCATCTCCATCGTATAGTGCTTCAATAAATGCAGATATTACTTTCTTGTCTGCCTTGAATAGGATTTTAGGAACTTCTTTCTTTGAAGAGTGAGAAAATGGAGTTACGTCAAAAACATGCTTTAGCATCTGAACTATAACAGAAGATGGCAGAATTAGAAATCTTCTGTCTTTATAAACACATTCCACACTTTCACAGTCAAATAATTCTTTCGTAATTGATTTGAAGTCGTTTATTAATTCATCTGAATCATTGAAGAAAAATATCTCGTTACTTACGACTCTTCCTTCAGATATTACATAACCTAAGAATCTTGCAAGACGTTCATCAACTACGGCTGGGATTTTTACGTATTTAAGTTTACCTCTTCCTTTTAACTTGTCAAAAAGATGGACTATATCTTCGTCGCTAAGTCCTATGCTTTTAGCTAGCTTATAAGCGAATTTTAGTTTTATTGGTTGGTTACCTACAAAAGAAATTAATGCCTGTGGAGGAATGCCGGCAGATTCTGCGATTTCTTTCCATTTCAGTTTCTTTACTCTCTTATACATTCTAAGTTTCATTCTCAATTTTTTATCTGAATCACTGAAATAAACATCAGAATCTTTTTTTGCAAGCTCTAAGAGGGGGCTTATCTGTGTACGATAAGTATCAATCTTTCTAGGAACTGCTATAGGCATGCCTACATGTAGTTCATCTGCATTTACTGAAACCAGCATTCCATTTTTTATTGTAAAAAGTGGATGATAACCTGTAGCAGTTAATTCTTTTCCTAATTTTGTTTTGATTGTATAAAGTTTATCTGGAGATTTGCGTTTGATAAATGCGCTCACTCTTCTGGGTTCTTCCTTTAAAGTAATGGGATTAAGAGACAAAACCTCAATATTTGAAGGATTGTAGGTTGTAAACATTCCGTCGCTCATAAGCTGACAATCTTTTAGGAGTGCTGATTCCACTAAGTCTTCGATTTTAGATATTGTACCGTCTGCAAGAAGAACTTCTGATTCTCCAACTATGCATTTTCCTGATCCATTTGGACCTATTATTGCATTGAAACCTTTTGTCAATGGAATCTTCACTGCCTTGAATGACTTGAAATTACGCAATGTGATTTCATATATGGTCGCCATAAGCTCACTATAATAAGCATATGAATATGGGTATTAAATTTATTAAATATTTCTATATTCGTAAGAATCCATCACATTCTAGCAGGCATAATTGATCTCTCTAAAAGTAAAGATGATTAATCGCGATTTGATTATTAATCGCGATTTGCAGTTTGTGTATCTTTAATGTCTTCTATTGCATCCAAGACTGCTTCTTTACTATCTGTATGGTATGCAATCTTTTCAAGAGCGAAGGCGATGGATCTTGCTGATTTTATTGTTTCAGATTCTAAAATTAGCTTTGTTGCATTTGAGACCGCCTCTTTGCTATTTGTGTGTTCGAAAATGCTTTTAAGACTAAGGGCGATCAATTCTGCTGTTTCTGGGTTTTCTTTATATTTCATAATGGTATCTATTGTATTTCTGACTATTCGTTTGCTTTTTGTGGATTCAGCGATCTTTCCGATAGTGCGAACAACTGATGTTGCTGTTTCTGGATTTTCAAATTCCAAAAAGAGGTTTGCTGCATTTAAGACTGCTTCTTTGCTATTTGTGTATTCGAAAATATCTTCAAAACTGAGCGCGGTTAATTCTGCCATTAAAATACTTTCTTTATGTTTCACAATGGCATTATACAAGGCGTCTGAAGAAAACAATTCTGCTAACTCTAAGACAGCTTCTTTGCTTTTTGTATAGTAAGCGATCTTGTCAAGACTAAGGGCGACGGATTCTGCTACCAAATCTGATGTTTCCTTATATTTCATAATGGTATTTACTGCGGCTGTAACCGCTTGTTTGCTTTTTGTATATTCAGAGATGCGTCTAAGCCTGGAGGCGATTTCCATTGCCATTTCTGGAGTTTCAGATTCCATTACCTTTGCTGCATTTAAGACTGCTTCTTCGCTTTTTGTGTGTTCGACAACATATTCAAGATTAAGAGAGATTAATCTTGCTGTTTCTGGGTTTTTTTTATATTTCATAATGGTATCTATTGTAGTCCCGACTATTCGTTTGCTTTTTGTGGATTCAGCGATCTTTCCGATAGTGCGGGCAATTGATATTGCTGTTTCTGAGTAGTTAGATTCCATGGTCTTTAGAGCTGAGATTACCCTGTTACTTTTCGTACGTCCAACGATAGCTTCAAGATTGTTGTTTAAGTCTAAGATCTCTACTGGGATTTTTTTATATTCCATAATAGTTCGGTCTTTCTCTCCTTCTGTTGCTTCTTTATATTTCGAAAATCTGCTAACAACATTATTAGAATTTGCAATTATTTCTCCTTTTTGAAATGCTTTCGATTCAGCATTTAAAACTTTTCTCTCATTTTTCATCCAATACACCCCAATACAATATACAACGTTAACCTGATTTATAAACCTTATGTTAAATCCTTGGAAAATATAGGAGAGCGCAGTGATTTTTGAATCTGTCCATATCCAAAGCAACCTGAAAACGATTGATAATAATGGTTTTAAATTTAATCGTATAAAAAAAATCTATGCTCTAATCGTCTAAAAGATGCTCCATTAGAAGTTTGATGTGAATATATGGATAATCGCCAAAAATTAGAGGTTGAGTTTGTTCTCTTAATTTTTCTAATATTGCCTATTATTTATGCACAAACATATAGTAATCCGACTGCATTTGTTATTTATAAATTGAACAGTGATGGAACGATTAATGTACATGAAGAGATCACGTTCTATCTCTACTGCACCCCTTACAATTGCTATCATGAGCTATACACCTGGCATCCTTTATTATTGAATATTAAAAATGAATCTGGAAGATGCGTGGAAACAAATTGCAGATTTTATACAAATTTAGGTATTGGAAGATATGAGATGGTCCTTAGGAAAGATGAAGGATTTAGGAGTGGGATCTACACTGCTATTTTTGAGTATACCCTTCCTGAAGAGATATTAGAACAGAAAGATACAGCACAGTTTTTTTATAAGATTTGGTATGATGAATGGCCTAAAGAAATAGGAAAACTTAATATCAAAATAGTTCTCCCAGGTCCTGCATCTGAAACTGTTTTTTACACCCATAACTTCACTGAAAGCCAGATCAATATAAAAGAGAATCAGATTGAAATAATTGCATTCAACTATCCATCAGAACGCTACTATGAGATCAACTTACTCATGCCAAAAGAATGGTTCTCTAAATTACGTAAACCGTTTATCGTTATGACAAAAGAACAGATTATAAAAGGAGAGGATGACTATCTAACCGGAAATCGATTTGAAGACAAAATATTAAGGTGGTTAGATGAAACCCAATTATTAAAGATAATTGCAGCATTATTCCTGCTCTTTCCTTTCTTAATGTTTGTTTATTTATACTTTGTCTATGGAAAAGAAAGAGAAGATCCTGAAGTCCAGTCTCTTCCACCGTATATAAGAGATATTTCAGATATAGGAGAGGACATGACCCCTTCGGAAGCTGCGCTTCTTTTAAGGCCAAACTATTCTTCAGATATGGAGTCTGGACTTGTAAATAGAATCATAACAGCTGAAATAATGGAATTGATCAGACTTGGTTATTTAAAACTGAAAGAAGAGGAAGAAAAATCGCTTTTTGGAAAAACAAAGAAAGTATTTCTTATACCTGTTGAAGACAAAGACATAACTAATCTTTCAGATGTTCAAAAAACAATCTTTAGTTTTATAAAAAGAAATCTAAAGGATGGTAAATTCTCATTTGATATTAAGTATCACAAAGAGAATGGGTTGTTTTCTTCTTTTTTCACAAGTGAATACGAATTTGATCTTTTAAATTTAATAGATAACGTATCTAAACAATCTTTTGAAATAATAAAAAGCAAAAGATATTTGAATTTCAAAGGCAACAAGATCATGAACATCTCATTCGTTATCTGGTTTATAATAGGTCTTGTTAGTTTTTACATTCTTGATTTAAAGAACAACTACTCTCTTTTCTTTGTTTGTTTACTTGCTTCTTGGCTATTCTATGCTGTTTTAATGGTTTTTCTTACACTCAGACCTGAGATACTCGGACGATGGTCTAAAAAAGGAAGGATAAGGCATGAAAAGATATTAAGGTATCGCAGATTCATGGAGGATCTGACACTGTTAGGGAAAAAAGAGTTAAAAGAAATTGTATTTTGGGATAAGCACCTAGTCTATGCGACTGCATTCGGAATACAGGAAAAAGTAATAAAGGCGATTAAAATTGTAGAACCTGATTACCATCTTTCTCTACTAGAAATGTATGTATTAATAAATTCTTCGCTTTTCTTTTTGAATATCCTTTTGATAAAAGCGTCTTTTATAAATCTTCTTGCAAAGGGAGCATCGCGGGGCGGATTTGGCGCTGGAGGAGGGGGCGGAGGTGGTGGAGGAGGAGCTAGATAACAATTCTAAGTAATCCTGCTGAATAAAGTAGTAGATCAAAGTTTCTTTTTCATCGAAACAAATGCAAACGCCCTTAATCCCTTGCCGTATCCCATGAGAGAGAGTTTTTCTCCGGAATGAACAGCCAAACCAACATTTTCTTTATCTGTCTCGAGCAGCTCTGCTATGCTTTCCTTAATCCTTTCTATATGGTACATTAATTTTGGCTTTCCTGCCTCAATTATTATTCTTGCCTCTTTTACAGCATATCCTCTTTCTTTTGCATAATCAAGTATTGATTTGAGATATATTTTGCTGTCTATCTCTCCTTTCTTTGCAAGGTCATCAGCGAAAAAATCTAATGAAGGGCCGCTTACTGCAGAAAGAATTGCTCTTGAGATTGCATGAAGTAGTGCGTCTCCATCGCTGTTTGCTTTGAAGGCCATTTCACTAGAAACCACAACTCCACCTAATACTAATCTTTTAGTAATGTTTCTTTCTTTTTCTTCCTGAATCTTTTCTGATTCACTCAAAAATTCGTGCGAATCCTCTCCTATTCCATAAACAATTTCATATCTTTCTTTCTTTAAATTTACTTCTCTTGCTTCCAAAAAGCTCTCTGCGATTAAAATATCTATTGGTGTCGTCAACTTAATGTTTTGCGGAGACGCCTGAATTATTTTTATAGGAATGGTTGGATCGAACAATTCTACTGCCTGCACGTCATCTGTGCATTGAAGGTTGTTTTTTATCAGGTTTTCATAAGCCTTCAATGCAATGTCGTATCTTATTCCCTGTGGCGTCTGCATAGCCCACAATTCAGATCTTCTAAGTGTTTCAACAACAAGCATATCCCTTACTCTTTTGATAGTGTCTTTCACAGGATGTGCAACTACTGCTGCCCCGTTGTTGTAGGCCTCTTTAATACATTCTGTTATTTCTCTTTCAGTTACCAATGGATTTGCACCATTGTGAAAAAGAACAACGCTGCATTCTGGAACCTTTTTAAGACCGTTATACATCGAATACTGCCTTTCTTTACCTGCATCTGCTTCTGCATAGATTTTCTTAATGTTGAATTTCTCAACCAAGTTTTTGAAGTCTTTATCTAATTCAGCTGGCCTTACTAAAATTATTCCATCTATCAAAGGATGAGAATCGAATGCCTCTAATGTTCTTATAAATACTGGCTTTCCTTTAAGATCAAGAAGCTGCTTGTTGCAGCCCATTCTTTCTCCTTTTCCGCCTGCACCTATTATAACATAATTTGAAAATTTGGATGCCATAAAGACCAACAATATTAAAGAACAAAGAGAGAAATATAAATATTTCTATTAACATTGTAGAAATATTATGAAATTAGACCTCCTATAATGCATTCAAAAAATAAAATTAGAAATAAATTCTAAAAATTAAAAAGATTAATCTGTCTCGATTCTTGGTGCAAGGAAATAAGTGAATGAAGCAGAACCGATCTTGTATTCAAGCTTTAGTGGCTTTGGTCTCTTGTCAGCTTGTGTTGGCGAACCTAGATAAACAGTTAGATCAGCCTCATCCTCGCTTCCTTTTGTTATGTCATCCAAATAATCCCGTGAGAATAGACCGTGGGTAACTGCATCTGATTTGACTTCCACGTCTCCCTCGTAATCAATTTCCACGCCTGAGTTGTCTCCAGTTGCCTCGACCTTGAATCTTTTCAGGTCTGCTACAAGAAGTATATGTGGACTGATAAGTGCTACATCCTTTAAAATTTCCTTGAATATGCTTGCCTTCATCTTTATATAAGTATTATATTCAATCTGCAGGGCCTTTGAAGGGCCTGGTGTCACATCTATTATTGGTATCTTGAATGACCTTCTGCTCTTCTCAGCTATGAATGTTACATCAAGCTTATTTGATCCGTCATACTTCAGCACCATTTTTTCTTTTGCTCTCATTCTTCCCATTATCTTGCTGAATTCCTCAATGTTTATCCCTAATTTTGCCTTTTCTGATACTTCATACTTTGAGAAGGCGGAACTTGGAAGGTTGAAAATAAGCATTGATATCTGAGAAGGATCCATAGCCATAAGCCTAATCCCTTCTTTGTCAAATTCAAATGAACCTTCCTTCACTAGATTCACAATCGCATCCATGCTTTTTTTCCACAATTTCGCATCATCTAAAACAATTTCGAAGATAAAATCACCTTTTTCAAAAATAAATCATACAATTTTATGAATTGATTAACAATTATTAAACACATTTACAGAAGTAAAGTTTAAATGCTTAACTTATCATGAGTTCAAGATATGATCAGATTTTTGTGCAAAAGTGAAATTTTTTTCAAAAATTTTTACTTCTTACAAACTTTTTTTCACAAATAGCTTTTTATATATTTCTTTTCAAAAACAAAAACAGCAAAATTTTTTTTATCATAAACAGTGTGGGAGAAAAAACAGAAATAAAAACTAAAAAATTGCAGTGAATTGTCTTCGTATCCTTTCTTATGGTTGTGGGAGACCAGGATAGGATGCTGAAAATTGAATAGTGGAAGTGGAACAGCTTCACGAAGTGCATGAACTTCAGATTAATTCATGTCTGCCTGCATTGTTTTTGAAGAGGTGAGCACTTGAACTTCAAAGATATCTTGGCTGAAAAATCTGTCTTCATAAACAAAGATGCGCTTTCACCGCATTACCTTCCTGAAAAGATAATACACAGGGAAAAGGAAATTGAAAAGATCATGAGGGTTATGGCTCCTGTTTTTAAGAACAAACGACCAAACAATGTCTTCATATATGGAAAAACTGGGACTGGAAAAACCTCTTCTGTAAAATACGTAATGAAACAATTTAAGGAATTGCCATCAAACGGCATTATAAATTATATTAATTGCAGGATGTACAATACAAGGTATAAAATATTGCAAAAGCTTGCTAATGATATTGTTGGCTTCTCAAAGAACGGATTTCCACCTTCACATTTTTATGAAAGGATAATGAGCTGGATAAACAATGGAAACAGATTCCTAATAATAGTGCTTGATGAGATAGATATCATCAAGGATCTTAACGAGCTTATTTACACCCTAACCAGAGCAAATGACGAATTGAGGGGAGGAGGAATCTCAATCATAGGGATATCAAATAAAATATCGTTCAAGAACCAGCTTGACAACAGAAGCAAAAGCGCATTGCTGGAATCCGAGGTTGTATTTCCACCATATAATTCAGAACAGCTAAAGGAGATCCTTACTTACAGGGCAAATCTAGGCTTCAATGAAAATTCATGCGATACATCTGCAATAAATCTTGCAGCTGCAATCGCAGCAAGAGAAACTGGAGATGCTAGATATGCATTAAAGCTGCTCATGTACGCAGGGGAAATAGCTGATGAGAAAAGAGATGATGTTGTCACATACAGACATGTAGAAGATGCGAGAAAAAGTGTTGAAAAAGACCTTGTGGCTGAAGCTGTCGCAACCCTTCCAGAACATCAACAGCTTGTTCTTTATTCTCTTTCATTGCTTTCCATCAATGGAAGCAAGTATCAGAAGCTAAATGAAGAAAATGAAGAATACTTCATGATGGGAGAGTTATACGAAGCATATCAAAAGACATGCAAGGAATTGGGAAGAGAGGTAAGGTCATCCAGATGGTGCAAAGAATACATAAAAGAGCTGGAGGCACTCGGACTTGTAGAGACAGTGGGATCTGGAAAAGGTATAAGGGGCCATTCAACTCTCATCAGGCTTCTTTATTCAAAAGACTGGATAAAACGAACTGTTGAAGGTATGCTTCTGCACTAAAGACTGGAAAAATCTTTTTTTATTTTAGAAATAATCTAATAAAGTGAAATTTATGATCGCTGAAAGAGAGCTTACAAACATAGACATTTTTTTTATAACAAAAGAAATGGAAAGAGAACTCGTTCAGAATCATGCAAGACTTGACCAATTTTATGATTTAGATGAGATTGCGATTTTTAGATTCAAGACAAAGGAGGGAAAAAAAGAACTCGTGTTCTCGCCTCCAAGATATATATTCTTGAGAGATAGCGAAAAGACTGAGATTGAACCAAGTCCGTTTGCGAGTTCTGTAAAAAACCTGCTGCTCAACAGAATCATAAAAAATATTAGGCAACTGAACAATGACAGAATAGTGGAATTAGAATTCGAAAACGGATCAATAATTTTGGAATGCACAAAAAAAGGAAATGTAATATTAGTTTCAGAAGGAAAAATAAAAAACACCAAATTCAAGATCGAAGAAAAAGAAAGGATGCTCGAGATAGGAAAGGAGTATTTAACGCCAAGAAGTGAGAAGAAAGAAGTAAAAAAAGAACAAATAGTCCAAACTCTAAAGAAACCTGAATTGCAAAATGAAAAATTCGTTGTCGCAATAACAAGAAACTTCTCATTCCCTGCTTTTTATTTAAATAAGATATTTGATTCAGAAGGTTGGGATCCAAAAAAGAAAGTTGCTGAACTGAGCAATACCGAAATTGAAAGAGTTGCTTCTAGGATAGAAGAATTCAATACAAATTTAATAAATATGAAAGTAAAACCAATCGTTAAAGACAAGGAGGTTTTTTTGGCAGACGACAAACTTATGGAAAAAAACAAGGACTGGAAAGAAACAAGTTTGTTCAAAGAGCTTGCAGAAGTATACACGTTTGAGATAATATCCAAAAAAGAAAAGGAAAAAGGAAAGAAAATGAAACAGCTGCTTGACAGATTAAGGCACCAGGAAGAAAGGATGAAAGCACTTGAGATCCAGATAAAAGAAGAAAAAGAGAGGGGCGAGTGGATACTAACTCATAGCTATGAAATAATGCAACTAATCAACGAGTATAAAAGAATAAAAGGCGGAAAAAATAAAGAAGAATTGGAAAAATTCCTAAAAGAAAATAATCTTGAACTGGTAAAAAACGGAATCAAGATAAAAACAGCTAACAGCTAAATAAAATAGATAATTGATATGGATCGTAAAGGATGTTGCAGATTATAACAGTTAGTAATCATCCAATTGTTTCTCTTGCGTTTCTTCTTCTGTTTCCTGCAAAGTTGTCACTATCTTTTGTATAAGCCTGTCTGCCTCTGCTGGCTTGTTTGTCAGTATGCCATAAAGGGCTGTTGACTTGCTTTTTAATATAAGATGTGCATCTTCAACTTCCAGGCCTGATGATACGAGAATTCTTGCTATCTTTGCCACTTCACCCGGTTTATCTTTCAGCTTTACAATTGAAGTGTTGGAAGGAAAAGCCTTCATGTTCCTTTTTTTGAAGAAAGAAATTATCTTCTTCTCTTCCGGAGACATGATCCATATTATTGGGGAGTTTCCTATTAATTCTTCTTCTATTTTCTGATATGGAAGCTTCGCTTCTTTAAGAAGCTCTGCGATCTCCTTTTTGGCATTTTCCTTTCTTGTAGGCAAAACTATGAATTTCCTTACTTTGTGCATGGAATGATTTAAACAATAATATTTTAAAAAATATCTAATGCATGATTCGATGACGACGATTAGAAGTGTTGCTGTTTCTGCAAAAGTGTTACTGTTTCTGCAATAATTATTATTAATCATTATTAAAAAATACAAGAAATGAAAAATAAAGAAAAAATGAAGAATAAATTGACAATGAAGAACAAAAGGAAATACTAAAAAAGATGTTATCTAGTCATTTAGATTCTGGTTTAATTGGATCTCTTTTTTCTTTTCTTTTTATCTTCTTTAGGCTGCAGCCTGAATTCCATCATTACAACCGGATATTCCAGCTTGAAGTTTTCAAGAACCTGCGGATGAATTTCGCCAGCCCAACCACATATTTTTCCGTCTTCAATATTCTTTATAAATATGTATCTACCATCTATTGAATGTTTGAAATTATTTGTTTGGATTTTATTCTTATCTGATTTTTTATCTGTTTTTAGTTCATCAGGATAAACTTCTGAAATATTGGCAAAACGTTTTATCTCGAATAGAACTGTTGCAATCTGGCTGAAATCTGCATTCTCTCCCATTATGGCACAGCATAGATTTGTATAACAGTTTCCTTTCTCATCTGCAACCCTACCTACTTCAAATACCTTAAGAGGCAGACCTTTGGTTTTATTCTCTGAAAGTATGCTGAGCAAAGAAGGTGTGATGTCAGTTCTGAATACAGTGAAATCCTGTGTTCTTGGGTTTTTGATCTTTACTGCCTTCTTTTCCATCAATGCCTTCCCCATGGTCTCTTCATTTGTCAATGTCCAAGAATTTGTCTCTATAAATTGTAACGCAACCATCATTTCCCTTACTTTCTGGTCAATCTTCGACTGAGGAGAGATTGAACCATTTGTGGTTAGGTTTGGAAGCTTAGGTTTGAATTTATCATAGCCGTATGCAACTGCAATATCCTCTACAAAATCAACCTCATGCATTATATCTGCTCTGTAGGGAGGTACATCTATGATCAATTCATCCTTCTTTGTTGATAAATTTGATTTAAATCCCATTCTTGAAAGAAGAGAAATGATTTCCTCGGGCTTGAATCTGACTCCTAAAATTTTATTTGCAAATTTAATAGACAATTTCTCTTTTCTCCCATATTCAAGACTATTTCTTCTCAAGCCATTTGCTATTATTTCTACATCTTCGATTAATGCCCCCCTATCTGCAAGAGATGTTGCAAAGATGTTTGCAACCAGTCTAATTGCATGTTCAGATGTTCCAGTTATATCAAAAAGAAGGTTCCTTGTGTTTTCAGTTAATCTTGTCCTTTCTGAATTTATTATTGGCGGGAATGACAAAACTCCTTTCTTATCCATGAACATTGGATACTGATTTACATTATTGAATATGTGTGCGTATTCCTGACCTTTAGGATGGTTGCTTAGTATTTCCTGAATACTCATTTCTTTAGATGCATCAAGCGGGATGAATTTTATATCTTTCAGCTGTCTGTAATATAATGGTCCTTCGACTTTGTCTGCATCGTGTATTCCTATTGCAATCTTCCTTCTTTTTCTTCCAAAGGTCTCATGTATCTTTTCCTGAGCCATGATGAGAGAGCGTATCATTTCATCGTCAATCTTCACATTCTTTGCTACAAATGCAACCACATATGGCCTGCATTCTACATTCTCTACATGAAGAACCAGTTCTGACTTTGAAGTCTTGTATTCTTTTGGACCCAAAACCCCAAGGAATTGACCTATCGCCCTGCCTGCACCTTCTACTGTGAACATGTCAACTCTATCATTTGTTATATCTGCAATTATCTCCTCTTCATCATACTTGTCTACAGGCATTCCAAGCATTTCAAATGAATGTGCTATTTCTTGAGGTGATACTTCTTTGCCAATAAAACGCACAAGTTCATTTTTTCTGAATGAAATTGTTGCCATATAATCACTCATTTTTATGAATTCAATGAATATGAATTCAATGAACGTTCATCTAAATCATATCTGTGAATCAGATATCCAGTAAACATCGTTTTGATACGGGGTTCTTATGTCCTTCAATGAAAGTTTATGCATCAGAGGCCTTTCAAGAGACATTCCCCAAGCAAGAACTGGATATGAGCCCCATAATGGAATTGAAACCTCTGGCCTGAGTATACCTGCTCCTGCAAGCTCAATCCATTGGTTTCTTTTCTCATCCCACCTGTCTATCTCTACAGAAGGCTCGGTGTAAGGGAAATAGTGCGGTCTGAATCTTATCTTTATATCCTGCTTCTCATAGAATGCACTAAGCACACCAAGAAGGTGCCTGAAGTTGGCATTCTTCCATGCTACAATTCCTTCTATTTGATAGAACTCAGCAAGATGCTTGAAGTCTGTTGCCTCGTTTCTATAAACCCTTCCTATAGCAAAAAACTTTCCAGGTTTGCTTCTTTTTCCTTTTCTGAGAGAAACAAGCTTGTGTGCAGAAAGCGTAGTGGTGTGAGTCCTTAGAACTGCTTGCTTTGGAACGTCTGGATTCCATTTGTACTTCCATGCCTTTTCCTGCACCTCTCTTACTCGCTCTGCAACATCTGATGGATATTCAAATTCTGCAGGATTTTCAAGATAGAATGTATCCTGCATTTCTCTTGCTGGATGATCTTGAGGGGTGAATAATGCATCGAAATCCCAGAATGCAGACTCCACTTCCGGCCCTCTCATCTCTTCGAATCCCATGCTTACAAATATATCTCTTATCTGCCTTATGTATTCATTCACAGGATGGAATGCACCTTTCTTTGCTCTTTCAACCTTTAGCCTTAAATTGTATTTTCTGAAAGATGCGTTTCTCCATTTCCCTGAAACAATAAGAGAATGATTCAGCTCGTTTATCTCTTCTTTTTCCAACCTATCCATAATCAAAGGAATGGATTCTAATCCTAAATCTGTAGCCATGACAAAGAATTTTTTATCTGCATTTTCCTCTATATTCTTCCTTTGAAGAAGAATCTTGATATCTTTTTCATCTGCTTCCTTTCCTTCAGATATTGATTCTAGCTCGGATCTAAGATCATATTTCTGAGGCTTTGATACAACCTTGATCTTGCCATCTATTATCTTTATCCAGCCATTCTTCAGCGCCCATTGGAGTCCAATCCTCTTCTCATCTTCGCTTAAAGAAGATACAGGAATGTTATCTTTGCTAAGCAGCCTTTCTTCTGGAAATCCTTCTTTAAGGTTTGATTTTCCTTCATCTGTAAGAGAGTATCTCTTTTTTGACTCTTCAATTATCTCTGCAAGCCCCAGTTCCTTAAGCACAAACGCAGATCTGACAAGCGCATCCTTATTTATCCCTAACCTTCTTGATATTGAATCTATTTCTTCTTTGTTTTTTGTCAATGCTGCAAGCAGCTTTATTTCATGCTGATGAAGAGAATCCAAGCCCATTTTTTTATCTTGCATTGTTTCACCTTACTTCTTTGATTGCTGCTTCAAAAGATAATATCCTACCCAGATCATTACTATTGATACTATTAGAATTATTCCTTGCAATGAGAATACCCATGTGTTTATAGTTGAAAATACATTGTTAAAGAATTCTAAAACCTCAGTCATAAGAGAAACCTTTCTCTCAAAAATAAGCTCTGAATTTGTCAAAGCTAGTCTTCCTTGCCATGTGAATTTATTCGCGCCTTTAGGAATTGTATCTATATACTCCACTGGCATCGGTGATATCTTTACATTTATGGAATCAGAAGGAATAACGATTTCTACAGAGGTTCTTTCAGGAATATATTTCTCTCCGACTGCAGATGTCTCAAATGACAATACGTCTGTATTCAATGAATATCTTATCACTCTTGGCTTGATATATTTCTCTATATTGACTAATCCTGTTTGATTGGTTGGTGGTTTAATTTTATATTCGTATGAGAGAGTCCCATAACAGGCTGTCTGATCAAAGTTGCAGGTATCTGGAGAATATGCCTGTATCGTGACTTTTTCAATCTGAACCTTTGAAGTATCAACATAATATCTTATGTCATTCAACCCTAATCTTTGTCTCCATCCTGCAATGTCATTTGTTGTCTTTAGCGATAGCTTGTATAAATCTATAGAATCCTGGGAATCCATATAGAAACGGATATCGTTCCTTATTGTAGCGCTCCCATCGTCATTTATGACAATCTGCATAGTCATAAATGTTCTTGTAAATCCAGCGTGCGCTAGAGATACAAAAAGACATGCAAACAGTAAAATATATAAATATCTAACAGCCTTGTCCATAAATGTATATTATAACGTAGGATTTTAAATATAAAGGTTATATATGTATTTTAGATACTTTCATTAATAATGTCAGTATTCAAATGAAACAGGGGATAGAGATGGATTACATAAGATATCTTGGACATTCTGGTTTTGAACTGTCCCTACATGACACAGTGATATTGATTGATCCGTTTTTCGGGAGTGGCATACCTGAAAATATAAAGATACCTGTCCTTAAGCCGCATCTAATAAAGAAGGCAGATCTCATACTAATAACACACGAACACAGAGATCATTGCGATCCTATAGTTATAAAGGAGCTTGCAG